>JAUVBH010000046.1 GCA_030591285.1 Thermoplasmatota archaeon | reverse complement strand
GATGTTGGAGTATCTCCGGGGTCAAACCTCCTCCTGTCCCGCCATCTGCAGTATGAATGATAACAACGATAGCCGGTTCTTCCCGGGAGATCGGACTGTAAAGGTTCTTTGCCAGGTTTTCAACGACATCATTGTTGAGCATAGCCTTTGAAGCTCTTCCTGGCCTCCCCCCGGCACCTCTGGACATACCTCTGGCGGAGAGTGAAAGGGAAATTTTCTGCTCCCTGGGAATGTTGTCAAAGAAACCCTCTCTCATTGGGTCGGAACTTGTATCGACGATGAAGGTGAGTGGTTTGCCGATATCGGCCTTGATAGCCCTGGCCAGGCATTTGTATCTGTCCACGATATCGTAGTCAATGATCTGTTGCAAACCATCTGACAGGATCCTTGACCCTCCACCTCCAATACCAACAATGGCAATGGTTGGATGCTTTATTTCATCAGTCTCCTCTTCGTCCATTTTTTCCCCCCGTGAGAACGAGCGCAGAACGGGCCATGGAGTATTTTTACTTTTGTCGATGGTCTGACAATCCAGAGTTTTTTTATTTGGGTTCTACCTATCCCCCTCCATGGATGAGATCGGTGTTATGCTCTACGGGTACGATGAAGAGACAGCGACCTCCATCAAAACATTCCTGGAAAAGATAAACCAGCAGGATGTTGTCCTGATCTCCGGATGCAAGAGAGAGCATGACGCAATAGGTGAGATCCTCGATGATGAAGATTATTCAGAATGGGAACCAAAGGATGATCCCAAAGCCATGATGTTCCTTGGATTCGATGGGCCTCAGATCCATGCTGTCATGGATAACTTCCCAAAATTCGAAGGTCAGAACAGACCCATATTCTGCACACCGACAGAAGATAATGTAGGGTGGCCTTTGAAGGACCTGCTCAAGGACCTTATGGAAGAAAGGGAGTATTTCCGAAAACAGGACGCTACACCTGGTCAAATGAATGAAAAAGAGAAATAGGTCTGTGAACAATGTCAAAGAGAATGAAAAGTCACCGGTTGCCCATGACCTTGCTTCTGTCTATGCTAGTTCTGGTCATCATGATCTCAGTTACACCTTCCGAGATCGTCGCTTCAGCTCCGACCCAGGAGGCAGTGATCTATACAGAACCCGTCGATATTGGAAGACCAAACCGATGGGCCATCATCGAAGTTTCAGGATGGGGAACAATAACGATAGAGCTCTATGAGAACATGACACCGGTCACAACTAAGAACTTCATCGACCTCGCCCAGAGCGGGTTCTATGACGGGATCAGTTTTCATAGGGTGATCGACGATTTTGTCGCCCAGACAGGTGATCCGAACACCAAGAACCTGAATCCATATGATGACGGATCTGGAGGATCAGGAAAGACCATCCCATTGGAGATATGTCCAAATGCAACCCACGTTGATGGAGCAGTTGGGATGGCAAGGTCCAATGAGCCGGATTCAGCTTCATCTCAATTTTACATATGTGATGGACCTCAGCATGGCCTGGATGATTCCGAACGGGATGGGAACGGTTATGCTGTCTTTGGTATCGTAGTGGAAGGATTGGATGTTGCAAAAGCGATCGCAGCTGCAAACACATATGGCCCTATGAGGCCTCTTCTCAAGGACCATCCAGTGGATGATATCACAATGTCAAAGGTATATGTCATTGACCAACCCATAGATGAGAATGACACTCTGGAAAAGGAGGATGAGAAGGAAGCAAAAAACACTCCATTTCCAGCATTTGGAGCCATGATCTCCATCATGGCAATTATAGCTATAATTAGAAAAAAGGTCAGAAATTGACCTTAATCCAGCATTCTATATCGGCTGTTTTTTTGTTTAAATGCTAGAAATCATTTTAAAGGAAGGGAATAATCCATACCAGTCCTCAATGAGGACAGGAAGTGAGAGGGAGATATCATGGGTTATAAGAAATCCAATCCTGCAAGGACCAACCTTATCATTATGGTTGTAGCACTTGCTCTTTATGTTTTTGTCGATTTCATTCTCCTACTCTCATTTATTTCACTCTACGTCTCTGAGACCAAGGGATCCATGGATGCTGCCATAAATGGGGTTTCGGGATTCTGTGGACTCGGGATGTACATTCCTATTGTAATGATCTATGCGACCGTCTCCCTTTCAATAGCGCTTTGGGGCAGAGGAGTGTACGGAAGAAAGCATGAGCTTTACACATTCGCTGCTTTCTTCTTTGGTATCGGGGGCATTATTTCGGCTGTTGTTCTGCCGATATTCGCAATGATGCTGCAAAGCGTCCAGTTCATGATAGTGGTCGCTCCCCTTCCCTTTTTTCTCCATGCCATCGGTATGTACCTTTTTATCAAGGACATCGGTGGTAAATTGATGGGAGGTATCGGTGTATTCATCAATATCTTCTCAAGGGTCATGCTGGTCACATTCTCCATCATCTGGTTTGAAACCGGATCCGATGCAACAACGGTCGCACTGGTCGGAATAATCATTTCATTCCTGGTCGCAATTGCAGGATATGTGATCATGCTTGTTGGTTTCACCCATGCATTCCAATGGACATCCATCCATGAACCTCTGCTGGATGAAGAGCAGGTGCAGCAAATGCAAATGCAACAACACCAGCTCCACCTGCAACATGAGACGATCGAAATGCAGAGGGAACAACTATTCCTCCAGCAAGAGACCTCACATCTCATCAGGGAACAGAACAGAGCGTTGATCCATGCAGGTCTCATCGAAGAGATCCCGGATCGATCCAGCGCCAAAAGGGACCATTTTCACAATAAATTCGATGAGGACATCGAAGAGTGGTAGGGGAGAGGATAAATGAGGAAAGTGGCCATTCTTGCGGCTTCCCTTCTCCTCTTGGTGATGTTTGTCAATATAGTAGGCCAGAATGTTGAGGGGGCCGCTGATGATCCCATTCACATCGACTTGAATGTGAAATTCCATGGGAAGGATAGAGGAACACTGATCTTCCTGATGGAAGCCGGTGAGGAAGAGGACCCCCAATGGAAGGAAGGGGTCCCAAGTTCAATTGATCCTTTTGTGAATGAGAATATGAAAAGGGTCTTAAAAGCATTGAGAAGAGGAGGCTTGAGTGAAGAGAGATTGATGGATTCGATATTCAGAAATAACGGTAATATCGAAATCGAGGACTCCAACACCACCCACGCTTCCGAAAGGAACTATTTCGGTTTCTCATTCAGGGCCAATTTTTCATATGATACCAGGGGAATTGATGCAGAGTACAGCTACCTGGATTTCGTCTACGACGTTGATGATATGTTCACACCTTCCGCTGGTGGAGTGGATGGGCTCTTAAAAGATCTTGCAAAGGAGAGAGAACTGAGAAGGATCAAGATCAAGATCGAAATAAGTGGAACATCTTCCTTATCATATACTACCACTGGGACGGTCTCGGATCATTCCAGATCTGTGAAAATAGAACATATCTCGGAAAGCACCAACGCTCAAGAGTTCCTTAGAAGCTCCAACGATCTGAAGGTTTTCGAGACATCTTTCCTTTCACCCGGTACGGTTTTCATATCACTTCTTGTGTTCCTGATCCTGGGTTATGGACTTCTCGCATACATATGGTTCAGAGTGAGATTTCGGGGTCTGGCACTGATACTACCCATCATTACATTGATATTTCCAGTGGTTCCGATCTGGACCTTCTTCTCACCCAGTCTCTCTTTCTATGATCTTGCAGGGGGCACGATCTGGGTCCATGGTGCGATCTTCTTCATTTTGATCGGAGCCTGCAACCTTTTCAATCCCAGGACCAACTTTCACTCCTTCGAGAAGGAAAAGGAAGAGGAGCCATCTTTGAAGATGCCGGATGTGGTCTATGTCAACAAGAGGATCTTTGTGGACAGGCCAGTAAGAATATCTGATGAAGAGGTGCTGGACCCATACGAAGTGATAGATGTGAAGAGGAGTGCTTCCTGGGAAGAGATAGAAAAGGCCTACAAATCAAAGGTCAAGGAGTACCATCCGGACAAGTTCATTGATTCACCCAGCAGGATCCATAAAGCTGCAAGAGAGGAGACGGAAAGATTGAACGGTGCATATGAGAGGCTCAAGAAGAAATTTGGAAAGTGATCAATCAATATAGCTCCTGACAACTTCTTCTGATGACCCGTAATATATTATGGTTGTATCTTCCGAACTTTCATAGTGAAGGTAATTTCCTCTGATCTGGAAAAGATCATCATCAAAGTATCCCAGGTCATCGAACATTGAACTGATATCATTATCGAACCTGCGGTTATCCATGTCAGAGTCCCATCTGGTTGCAGTTACTGCAAGGAAATCTTCACCATCTTCAAAATAATAGAAATTGTCACCACCCCACCCTCTCCCATACCCGGAATCCCCGTAGTAATAATACCCAACATTGAAGTATAAGAGCTCTGAGAAGAGCTTTTCACCCACCGAAGATGTGAATTCCAGGGTGTAATTTTCAGGAGCACCATCGAATTCGATCTCAAGGGGAGCCTCATAATCCTGATATTTATCATAGTGCATTATTTGCTCTGTTGACAGTGGAGGTTTTGTGGTGAAAAGCGCATTGACCGCATCCCATCCACCATCATCGAAAACCTTCTGAACGAAACTATATCCCCCATCATAAGGATAATAGCTGATCTCTCCCAGGATCTCATTGTAGTAGGTCCCATCATAATCTATCGTGGAAAGTGCCTGGGCAATGGATTCGAACTGTGCAATGAACCTATCGGAATCATCCAGGTTATCTTCAGCCCACATTTCCATGGTCATCATTGCGTCCCCTTCAATGGCGCAGAGTCTTGCAAGGTCCGTATCGTAGCCCTCAACATCCATGTAATTATCAAGGTCGAAATTCTGGTCCTGAAGTGCATGGGTGAATTCATGGGACAGGATGAGGTTGACATAGGTGGTTGTATGGAGATCACCAACAATGAACATCTCTTCTTCCTCGGTGTCGTAGAAACCCGCTATCCCCGCTCCAGAGCTCTCATTCTCGACAATATCCACAAGATCCCAGCTTTCAGGAATGACGAACAAGCATTTGTAGAACCGTTCCAGCTCCCATAAACGCTGTTTCTCTTCATCATCCACTGAATCAACGATCCGTTTCTCCAGCTCTTCTTGTGATATCATTCCCTGGGGAACATTCTTGGCTTCTGGAAGCTGTCTGATCTCATTTATATCATGGATATCGATGTAATCAATATCACCTTGGGAGATGAAATGGAAGAAAGCACCTGAGATGAGGATCAACATGACCCCTACCGCAACCGCACCAATGATCAGTTTGGATTGTATTGAGATCGATCTATCTTTCCTTTTTAGATGGGGTTCCTTCCCCGAATCCTTGACCTCGAAATATTCATTGCATCTTGCACAGAAAGCAACCGGTTTCCCGGGTGAATTAAAGGTTGGTAGTCCGCACTTTGGGCACTTCTTGAACCGCTCTTCCGACTCTTCGATGGTCTGACCGACCTTCTTTGTCAGATCTCCGATCTCCTTATCCATTTTCTGTGGATCGAGTTTGATACTCTCATCGACCGGACCACCCTTAACCTTCTTCGGTGTCATGGTAGGACTCCTCTCCCATTCGATACCAATAAACTCTGGCCCATTTTAATATTTATCATCAGATGTTCTAAACTCGGTGTCGTCATTCTTCATCATTATGACCCATGACGGCTGCTCTTTTCTTGCTGGCCCAGAAGAAAAGTGCGATAATTCCGAGGATGATGATCAAAACTGTAAAAGACCAGAATACATAGACTATCGTGTAATCTGTTCTATCTCCACCCCCCCCTGCCAAAGGATCCGATACAACGATCTTGCATGTGATAGAATCTACATTTCCACCAGCATCAACTACCTTCAACAGAATTTCGTATTCACCTGTTACGAAGAATGCATACTCAAGTTGTTGATCAACACCAATACTGGTTGAGTTCCCCAGAAGCCATACGAAGTTCATGGTCCCGCTCTCGTCACTGCTGTCTGATGCAGAGAGGTGGAAAGTTTCTCCTGTGTTCACATACACCAACGTCCTGTTCACTGCTGCAACAGGAGGGATGCTGTCCCGAACAGTGATCGTCTCACTGGCATTATCTCTGAGACCCGATGAATCCTCCAGAGTTATGTTGATAAGATAGGTCCCGGGTTCATTGATCGCAACCCAAAGGCCATTGAAATTGATGTAATCCTCACTGGTTGCGTTCCCCAATCTGATACCAAAGAAGGGAGATGACAGGATCTCTGTCGGCCCCTCCGGGGTTATCATATAGATCACATAATGAACCGACACCAGCTTGACATTCTCCAGAGATCCGGTGATGTTGATGTAGAATTGGGCCCCCTGATCCACAATTTCAGGATCGACCCACAACCTTGCAGATGGGGGAGTGATATCCAATACATCCACGGTTTTGTTCAATGTAATATTGTTGCCTGCAGGATCGGTCATCAACACCGAGACAGAAGCTGTTCCCGGGAATGGGAATGCCATCTCCACCAGTGGCCCTTCCAGATTGGTCACCCAGGTAGTCTTTCCTTCAAGAGATACCGACCATTCGAAGGATGTGCCATTCCAGAAAAGAGGATCGTTATCGAAGGAACCGGTGGCATTCAATTCCAACGTTGTCAGCTCTTCCATCTCAAGTGGAAGGAAGAAAGATGGGATAGGTGGAGTGTCGTCCAAAACGGTCACATTGAAAGACTTCGTTGCGAACAGTCCCACGGCATCCCACACCTTCAGGGTTGCATCATATTCTCCAGGGACCGGTAGGTTAACGTCTGTTGTGTTGCCCTGGAAATCATAGGCACCGAATGGACCATGGAACGACCACCCATAGATCAGGTCCGAACTGGGTCCTTCAGCAGTATCATCAAAAGTATAGGGGGCTTCGAAATGATAAAATTCAGAGGTATTGATCTGAATATCCTGAATGTCCATTGTGATGGTCGGAGGGGAATTGTCCACAACTGTAATGATCGAGCTTCCTTCTGCAGAATTGTTCTCAAGGTCAAAAACAGTGTATTGTAAAGTATAGTTCCCGGGATGGAGGAAGGTGTGATCGAAAAACGGGGCCCGGGTGGAACTATTGATCCAAACCGTATCATACAATGACCAGTTCACCCGGTCTATCCCAATATTGTCGGAGACGTTCAGTATGAACGTATAAGGCTCCTCTTCCAGAGCAACTCCGTCTTCATGTTGGATCAGGGGTGGAGTGGTGTCGTGGACAAAGATATGCATGGAGGTCTTATCGATGGCATTCACGGGATCCTTTATCTCCAGGTTCAGAACATAATAAGACCTTGGTTCGAAGAACGTATGAACAAAATCTATCCCATAGGTTGTTAAATTATTCCAGGTGAAGCCATTATAAAGGGGGAGGGTCCAGGTATAATTCGCCTGGGTCTTGAACATCGGATGATTTCCAAATGAGAGGTTTGAAGATATCAAGACCTCTTCATCCTCATCAATATGGATACTTCCTGGAAGTTTCGCATTCACGTATGGTTTAAGATAAGCTGATCCCCATAATGTCTCATTCCTGAATGTTGGTATCTCTCCTGTATCGGTTTCGGTTCCGGCCCACTTCAGAGCAGTTTTTGAATCTGCTCCTGTGTCATCATCATTAACACCGATGTTCAATCCGATGGTACTGTTTGGACCAGGAGATGATATTGCATCTAGTCGAACCCTCATCTCAACAATGTAGTAATTATTGGCCGGAGCGGTTCTGGTCGAAGCATACCAATCATCATCAGGTCCAAAGTCCCGCTGATAAGGTGTTCCGTTTGAATAATCGTGATAGTAGCTTCCATCAGCAAGTGCCAGGAGAGTGGTGCCGTCCTCGAAACCAGGCCAGGGATCATCTGCTCTTTGGTCCTCATCCATATCATGGGCACCGTCAATGAGGAGCTCTATCCCATCATCTCTCCAGAAAGTCGCCTCGCTGTCGATCACGATATTGTTATCTGTGACATTAACTGCGAAGTACAGAAATGTCTCATCATACAGCATGTAGAAAGTTATTGCAAGATCCGCCTGATCAGTGAATTCTTCATCCGAACCAACCTCGGGATATATCTCTCTAAAAGAATCTCCATCGAAACCATCGAAATATGAGATGGTGAACTGGGTCTGCCATTCCTGGTTTCGAATATACCCATCTAATAACGGGGGTTCTGTAGTGTACAACACCTCTACATACCTTTCACTGCCACCAGCTAGCGGTTCTGGGCTGTTTCCATCAGCTTGGAATACAGGTATGCCCAGGAGCAATAATGATATGAGGAGCGCGGTTGATCTCATACTGTCACCGGTGACAAATCAACCTTTGGTCTATTTAATCTCTATCCCCTCATCACTATGATAGTGGTTTTAGCTTCCCCCATTCCTCCGCCTTTTTCGGCTACAATATCAATGACGGCCGTATTTGCGTTAGAAGAAAGGACCGTAGGTATCGGGATCACATCTCCCGAATTGATCTTTTCCACCACTGTTTCATCGACCGAACCCGAGATGGTCACTATGACATCATCGACTTCGTTTCCCTCCGAGTCATAGACATAAAAGGTTACATTCACCGTCAGATTCACCCTACCTTCACCAGTGATCTGGATGGTTTCCGGATCAGTGGTCACCCTTCGCATTGTTGCATCTGTATCGCCGGCAATGGTCAACCAACCGATCACGATCGCAAGTGCTGCCATTCCCACGACAACAGCAATTATCAATTGCAGAGGGACACCTTCGATCCCGCCATTCCTATCAGATATTCTTCTCATTGATTTTCCTCCTTCTTATCCCATCAAAAATGAACTTCCAACAGCCCCCAGGCTAAATGCCAAAGAGGATTGTATCAATCGTTTTGGTACTCTATGCCACCCCCCACCAGTCCTCCCATTTTCCAGTCTGTAGATCGTTATTGTTGTAACTATAGATAACATGAACAAGTACCCGCTTGCCATAAGCAGGAAATGTGCAGGTTCCATTGTTGAGGAAGAATTGCTGCTGAAGAGCATTCCCTCTGGAACATCGCTCCCCACTGAACCCATCAAAGTGAAGATACCAGCTGATATCCCGAT
>JAUVBH010000280.1 GCA_030591285.1 Thermoplasmatota archaeon | reverse complement strand
TGGGAATGGCAAATTCTGGGTCCGTAGCTCAGCTAGGTAGGATGCTAGGTACAATTTGGTGCCTTCTTCCCTAGAAAGAGCGTCTGGCTTTTAACCAGACGGCCAGGGGTTCGAATCCCCTCGGACCCGCCAGATACATTTCATTTCTGCCCTGCATCCAGACGCTCTCGCTCAACGGAGGCCCAGAAATGCCCAGGTTCAACGTCATGGAAAACTATCTTGTCCCCCGACATAGCATAATGTCTGATGACAAAGTAGCTGAACTTCTCGTAAAGTACGGCATTGTTAAAACCCAACTACCCAAGATATTGATGGCCGACCCGAGCGCTAAATCCATTGGCGCTAAACCCGGACAAGTTATAATGATCGAGAGAGAGAGCCCGACTGCAGGACTATCGGTCTATTACAGACTGGTTGTTGAAGAGAGGACCATGCACTGAACCCTTGTCGGGTTGTTAGTTTGCGAATGCCAGATGAATAAAGACAGGACCATTGAATAGAGGTGATCCATTGAAAGAGGTTGTAGAAGCCTTCTTCAAAAGCCGAAACATCATCAACCACCAGGTAGCTTCGTTCAACGATTTCCTTCCGACCCACGACAATCCAAAGTCGAGGATGCAGAGGATAATCGACTCCATACGCATCGGCGAGGTGGAGAATGAGCGGGGTATCATAAGGCTTGATGTTGATAAGCTTGATGAAGACTCCATAGATGTCAAACTAGGTCGAATTACGGTCGGAACCCCAATAGTCAAGGAAGCAAACGGTGCTACCCATGATCTCACCCCCATGGAGGCAAGGCTCAGAGATCTGACCTACTCGGCTCCGATCTTCCTAGAGGTAACCATCATCGAAAACGGAATTGACAGAGAACCGGAGAAGGTCAAGATAGGCGACCTTCCCATCATGATCAAATCCAAAAGATGCAACCTTCATCGGGAAATGATGAGTCAGGACCGCAATCTCACCGATGATCAATATAGCAAGAAGCTCCAGGAAATGGGGGAGGACCCTCTGGACCCTGGCGGCTACTTTATCATCAATGGTACAGAAAGATCACTGATCTCTCTTGAGGACCTTTCACCCAACAGGGTGCTGGTAGAATGGGAAGAGAAATACGGGACCCCCATGGCTGTAGCCAAGGTCTTCTCCCAAAGAGAAGGATTCAGGGCCCTTACCTCAGTGGAGCTCAAGAAGGACGGAATGCTGATGGTTTCAGTTCCAGCAGCTCCCACCCAGATACCATTGGTCATCTTGATGAAGGCCCTGGGGATGGATGCTGATGAGGATATTGCCAAGGCCATCGTCTCTGATGAGCGGATGAACAATATCATCTACGCCAACCTCGAAGAGGGTGCTGTGACACACGCTGTAAACACCATTGAGGACTCACTGAACTACCTGGAAAAGAAATTCGCCACAGGTCAGGCCAAGGAGTTCAGGGAGAAGAAGGTGGAGTCCATTATCGACAAATCACTTCTACCTCACCTTGGTGACCATAGGGATCAGAGGATCAAGAAGGCCATCTACCTCGGAAGGATCGCAAGGTCTGTCCTTGAACTGAAGCTTGGACAGAGGGATCCTGATGATAAGGATCATTATGCCAACAAGAGGATCTCTCTTGCAGGCGATCTGATGGAGGACCTTTTCAGGGTTGCTTTCACCTCATTGATGAAGGACCTCAAGTATCAGCTTGAAAGGACCATCACCAGGAAGAGGAAGCTCAGAGTATCTTCGGCTATCAGGCCTGATGTCCTCTCACAGAGGATCATCCACGCCCTGGCAACCGGGAACTGGGTCGGAGGCAGGGATGGCGTATCTCAGCTACTTGATCGGACATGCAACATGTCCACGATCTCACATCTGAGAAGGATCACATCACCACTTACAAGATCACAGCCTCATTTTGAGGCAAGGGATCTGCATCCTACCCAGTGGGGTAGGTTGTGTCCCAACGAGACCCCTGAGGGTCAGAACTGTGGTCTGGTGAAGAACCTGGCACTGATCGTCGACATATCTGAGGGATATGACGAGAGGAAGCTCGAATCCACACTCTTTGATATGGGTGTAAGAAGGATCGAAAAGGAGCTAACGGACGAAGCAAGAGTGTATCTCAACGGTAACCTGATCGGTATCCATCATGACCCCCAGGGGCTTGTGGAGTCCATCAGGAAGAGGAGAAGGCAGGGTTTCCTTGCAATGCCTCAGGAGAAATCCCACGAGATCAATGTTCGCCACAATACCCAGATCAAATCAGTTATCATCAACTGTGACGATGGAAGGGTCAGAAGACCGTTATTCGTCCTTGATAAGGGGAACGTCAAGCTAACAGAGAGAATGAAGAACTCCCTCAACGAGGGTAAGATCAACTGGGAAGACCTTGTCCAGCAAGGTGTCATCGAATGGATCGATGCAGAAGAGGAAGAGGATATCTTCATCGCCGTGGACGAGGAGCACTCCCATCCTGACAACACCCATATGGAGATAGATCCGATGGTCATTCTCGGAACCTGTTCCGGGCTTGTCTGCTACCCACATCACAACTCTTCTCCAAGGATCACAATGGGATCAGGAATGGCCAAGCAGTCACTTGGTCTGGGATCTTCCAACTTCAGGATAAGGTGCGACACCAGGGCACATCTTCTACACTACCCGCAGAAGCCCATGGTGCAGACCAAGACAATGGACTTCGTGAACTTCAACAAGAGACCCGGCGGCCAGAACTTCGTTGTGGCTGTTATGTCCTACCAGGGATACAACATGGAGGACGCCCTCATCTTCAACAGGGCTTCCATCGAGAGGGGTCTTGGAAGGTCTACCTTCCTCAGGACCTATCCTGTGGAGGAAAGGAGATATCCAGGAGGTCAGGAGGACAGGATTGAGATCCCGGCCCCTGATGTCATGGGCTCCAGGACCGAAGAGGCCTACAATAATCTCGATGAGGACGGGATAATCTCTCCGGAGTTCGAGGTTC
>JAUVBH010000076.1 GCA_030591285.1 Thermoplasmatota archaeon | reverse complement strand
GTTCAAAACCTCCTACAAATTCCTTGGATCCGAATGGCTTGAGGTCATTCACAACGATCGTCAGAAGCTTCAGGAATTCACCATCGAATCCTTTGTGAAGATCACAGAGAACCCATTGGATGGCGATACCTGGAACATTGTCTCCAAGGGGGACCAGGATGATATGAGCGGCTATTTCATTGAGCTCATTGGAACCGGTGGAGGCAATAACAATTTGAAGATGGGGATCGGGAACAGCAAACAGATGATCGAGATAGAGTATGAAGACCCAGATGGTCCAGCTATTACACTTGATAGGTGGCATAAGGTCGTTGCTCTATTCGATGGATACAGGATATCCCTTCAGATCGATGGACAGGAAGTTGGTGTGAAGGATTCCGCGATAAACATCAAGTATGATTCTTCACCGATCATGGTCGGTGGAGATGGTCCTGAGAAGAATTTCAGGGGATTGATCGATGAACTTATCATATCCAACACTGTCGAGAATACCAACCACAATCTGGAATACCAGAAATGGTTGAACATGATCTCCACATGGATATCCAGCTCGAGTTCAGTGTGGGCAAATCCAGTTGGCATACCAATGGGATATATCGGCCTCAAGGACCCGAACGATCACCTGTCGCCTATCTTTTACGGTGATGCTCTTTTCAAGACCCTTATGGCACCATTGACCTTCGCACCAGGACAGTTCTATATCGATGGTATATATGGTAATAAGACCCCGCAGTGTGAGGTCCTTGATCAGGAGTTCGAGTCACTTGATCTACCTGACACCTTGGTCTATGACCATGCATGTTCAGCAACCAGGGAAAGCGCCCTCATACCGCTATACAGTGATGAGGTCTCTAAAGCAATACCTGCTGGAGCAGCGAAATTCGGCGAGGGTGCTTATGCTTTCACCACCGTTTTCTCCCCAGATATTGTCATTGCGTTGTGTATGTTGAGATTGCCCAACGATTATATCCTGAACATTCTCAACAGTGAGCATTACAAGGGTGAGGATATCATTGTTGAGACCTACATACAGAATCCATCAGATGTGGTCGAGACCTATCTTGTGGAACTTATCGTCAACGATCCTTTCGGAAGGGAGACTGTTGCACATCAAAAAAATGTTACTGTTCTACCAGGAAGGGAAGCTGAGGTCCATATGCTTTTCAGACCCAAGAAATCTACCTATCCAAAGGGAACTTACAGAATGATGCTCTCTGTGGAAAGGGAGTCTGATAATCTATTGTTGGACTTCTGGGGAGATGATGAGTCCGAATCAAGAGAACTGACGATAAACCTCATCGATGATGTGGAACTTGATATCCTGGATTTTGATTCCCAGATCTCTCACAATGGAACGCTGCGGGTACCAGTTCGCATTGTCAATCATGGAGCTCTGCCTACATATCTGAATCTTGAGATGTCGGTGCTGTCTCCAAATGGATACACATTCGATGTATCCTACGGTGACAAGATATACATCGCCTCCCACAAGAGCCAGATCGTCTACATGGAATGGGATCCTGTGAAGGCAATGGAGGAACAAACCCGTAAGAACCTTGTCCCGGACCTACCATTCGGAGACTACAAGGTGATGATGACCATCTTTGATGCTGAAAGCGTCCTTTACACAAGTGAGATCGCAAACCAGAAAGCATCGGATGAGGACAAGTTCATCTATTACGCCGATGACATGGAACACATGAAGGGCGCGGTCGATCAGGGAAATGGCTGGTCGATCAGTCCGCAGACCCCGACAACAAAGGGATATCTATCCAAGAGCATGAATAAGACAGAGATGGATGATGGTGATTATATCGCCCAGTTCCACCTTATGATAAATGAGAACACCGGTCGTAATGATAAGGTGGGAACCATATCTGTTTGGTTCGGAGATGAGATGGCCTCATATCGTGATCTCTACAAGCATGATTTCATGAACCCGAATTCCTACCAATACTTCAGTGTGAATTTCGACACCAGAGGGAGAAGGAACGAACCGATAAGCTTCAGGACCTACTGGGAAGGAAATTCGATCATGAAACAGGACAAGGTTGAAGTAATACCGTACGAGACTGTCAACGATGTTGAGGAGAACGCTCTGTCAACGAGACCCATCGACTTCGAATACGAGAGTTTCCAACTTCTTGCGGAAACCCAGATCGTAGCTTACCTGACACACCCATTTGACCACTATGTCTCAGCTGAGCTCTTCTATGAGGTCGGCGATATCAAGGGATCGTTCGATATACCGAAGACCAACCAGTTGTATTCTTTCACCCTTTATCATTACCCGAAGGATGTGATCAAGGTTTCCACAGCTGGTCTCGGTGGTTTGAAACAGCTTAGAGTTTCTGCCGTTAGGACGCAGGAGACCTTCATCATCCAGAAGAAGGGAACCAAATTGATAGATGTTGAGCATGGATACCCCAACGAGGTGGTTGATATACTCATCACGGAAAGCACATCTGAGCTGAAGATCAAGGATACATTGACACTGGAAGACCTGTCAGTGAAGAACTACACGGCAAATGTAACTGCTGGGTTCGATGATGAGAATGCGAGACCATATGTTGACCTCAACTCATCCTATGATTGGGTTGAGTTCGATGTTGATATACCGAGATCGGATGCACAACGTATCTCACTTGAGGTCTACGAAGAGGTTGATAAACAGATCGCAATTAAATGTCTGATCTACAATGAGGAAAATGAATTGACCGTGACCTTTGCTTTCCTTGGAGGGAGCGGGGAATGGAAGTTCAATTCGACAAACACTTTCCTCTCCAGCGGTCAATACACATTCAGGCTCAGTCAGACCAGGGATAACTACAGTGCGAGAATGTATCCCGAGATCTATGTTGCACCATTGATCCTTCCTGATAAAGGTGAGAAGCAGAGTGAGACGACACCAGAAGCAGGAAATTCCATGGTGATCTGTGTACTGGGTTTGGGTTTCGAGGTCGATCTGAGTTGGATACCCAAGATCCCTAATCTGAAGATCCCCAATATTGAGATACCCAAACTAGATCTTGGGGACTGTCTCAAGCTCTTTATTGTGGATGTAGCACGTAATGATGTTGAGACGATGGTGTTGGGCACTCAATACTACCTCAGGGTCCGTATCGAATATGAGCACTCTTTCGGTGGAGCTCCGAGCAAAAGCGCACCTCCGGGAGCATCGAAGTTCAAGATGGTCAGTGACGATCCTGGTCTTGAATCCATTACCTTCATCGTAGGGGTAGAATTAGGATTTGTTTATTCTGAATGGGAAGCTACAGGATTACGATATCCTGCGGTCAATTCATTCAATCCCTATGAGATCGGTATCAAGATCAAGATACGTATCAAATCATACACCAATCCTGCTTCCTTTGCAGTTGACGTGCTTGGTGCAGTGTTGAGTGTGGTTTCCGCGGGGGCAGGAACGACATTGATCCCCTTCCTTAAAACCGCAGCTAATATCGTAGGAGCGGGATTGAGGGCTATCGGATTTGATATCGGAGTTGGATTGTACCTGTTGATAGAGGCGAGTGCTATATTCACTCCAGCTTTCAAACTGGAGTTCAACGTATACCCCTTGGGTTCGATCTGGGCCAAGATAGAGATCAATTTATGGTTCTTCAGCTTCACTATATTAGACGCTGGTATAGACCTTGTCTTACCAATAGCTCTAACGGTTGGAGTTGATGCATCTTATGGATGGCCATGGTGGGTCTACTTCCAATTCTGGATCCAATTCTCTGGTCATCTGATACTATTTGAGATCGAGATATTCGAATTCGAATATAGGATAAACCTCTGGACATTCTATATCCTGGGTGGTCCATCTCGAAAAGCGATCCCAGCTAGTTGACAAAGCTGTTGATCAGATACGGAATGGGACAAAGGAGAAAACATCCTTTGTCCCTTTTTTTTATTTTTATTGGTATATATATCCCTATTCCTAGTCATTAACTATATAATAAGGGAAATCCCTACTTCGAGTGGGATTCCAATGACAGTTGCGAAGAGGTCGTTTATAGCTTTAGCTGTTACTATACTATTTCTTGCTGGAATAACCACTATTATAACAGATGCGACTGACAATGTTGACAACAATGTACGTGAGTTTCATGTATATCCCAGCTCAGGTACAAGAGCTCCCAGTATACAATCTGCCATCATTGCGGCAAATCATGGTGATGTGATAATTGTCCATGAAGGGACATATAATGAAAAACTTGATGTTTACAAAGGTGTGACCATTAGAGGAGCACCTGGAGAAAATATGCCAAGGATCACTGCTACAGCTGGGACCTCTGGCCCATTTGGGCATGTTAGACTTTCACTTTGCACAATTACCTCAGTTCAACCAACCAATCCAGTTGTCCTTGATGGATTGGAATTCTATTATGAAGAGGACAATGATTGGGATTATGGAGCGGTGAAGATCCAGGCTGGTGATGATCATGAGATCCGGAACTGTGTGATCAATGGTAGCTATGTCGGAATATGGGTCCATAGTGGTGACATTCCTCCAGAAGGACAAACGGAATTCCAAGAGAGTATCAAGAATGTAAAGATCCACCACAACACTATCACCAATATCGAGGGACATGGGATATATCTTCAGAAATCAATGGGTGAGGTATATCAGAATAAGATCAGTAACTCCAGGGATGGGATCGTGGTCGCTCTTGGATGGACCGGGATCGAAGCTGAAGATGGAAATTTATCGGACAACAAGATCGATAACTGTTCAATCGGTATCAACCTTATAAATTCTAATCCATTGGATTATAAGAACAACAGGATCGAAGACAGTGATATTGGAGAGATTATCAATCACACTCAACAGGATTTCGGCTCGACACCCACTGATATCACCCAGACCTCTGAGGGAAATATCTTCATAAATTGCAGGATCGGCTCGTCCTTGAACCAGACAACAACAACAAGATTGATCGATAATGTCTATGAGGATTGCAATATTTCGATCTCAGCTAACAACTCCTTTGTCCTTGTCGATCACGCTGTGATCAATGATACCAAAGAATTCTCGATAGATGCTAATGGGACATACATGATCATTGACGGATTGTCAGCGATCGGGGGGAACTCCAGTATTCGTTTCTCACAGATGAAGACCTCACCTGAAGATCATTCACCGACAACGATCGATAATTCGATGATCGATGGAGAAGGTGATTATGGGATAATGATCGACAGGTGTTCAAAGATCGCAATCCAGAGATCGGAGTTCAACGGCTTCTTGGACCCGATCTTGCCAGTGTGGGAGAGCTCTAACATCTCCCAGCTGGACCATGATATTCCACAGACCAATACAGCCGATGGTGGCCCAATATTCTACACCTTTGGAGATGACGGGGCTCTCGAATCCCTCACAGGAGCAGGCCAGATAATTATTGCTAATTCTCAGAACTCCCGATATAGATTTACAGAGCCCCAATCCAGGTTAGCAAGGATCCTCCACTCGACAGATATGGACCTCCAGGATTCGGAGATATCAGAAGGTCTTCTTGTTTGGGAATCAGAGAATATCGAAGGAAATGGGATGTCAATAGTATATTCAAATAGGATCGAATCAGCTCTCAAGCTGTATGAAGAGAACTTGCAGAAGACAACCGTATCACTTTACAATTCAAATATTGACGCAGGGACAGAGGAACACACAGCGATCGACATGGATCGAAGGTCCATCCTGGACCTCTATAGCACTGATGTGGTAGGTGAAAATCAATTCGAAGGACCTAGTTCAGAGATCCATTACCACAGCAGCATCGGAATGGAGGTCTTCTATCAAGAGGGAATAGAACCTGTTGAAGGCGCAGACTACAAGGTGATGTCTGGTGCTAATGAGATCCATTCAACATCCCTTTTCGGTGGTACGGATGCATTGACCGATGTCGATGGATCAGCTGGCCCATTCTGGGCATTATACAGAACGGAGAAACAGAACAGTGATAATGATCACACATTCAGGATAACCGTCAATGTCACTGCTGATCTTTCATGGGAAGAGGAAAGGACCATAGATGCTTCACTTGACCATGATGAAACATTCATCACGCTGGACATCAGAAGACCTGCAACTCCAGAGAACTTCAGAGGGATCGCAGTGTCCAATGATGATGCAAATCGTCTAGAATGGGACCTGAACCAGGATGATACTGAATTCTATAGACTATACTACCTCGATGAGACAGAGTGGACCATATTGTCTGAGGAAGAATTCGCATCATTTGATCATAGCGGGGCTCCAAATGGAACCCTCGCATATTACAAATTGACAGCAGTTGACGAGGTCGGTCTTGAGAGTCCATTTACCTCTGAGGTCGAGGTACTTACTACCGATATGGTAGGGCCCACACCTCCAAGGGACCTGAGGGTCTTCAATATAACAGATAGCAGTCTCTCACTCTCATGGAAGACCTCTTTAAGCCTTGATGTGGAATACTATGAGGTATTCTCAGTTGAAGCCGATATGACCAGAGCAACTGGTATCGTTACCGCTGCGATCAGATCATTTGGAACAACAACAGATCCTTTCATGGATCTTGTAGTGGACCTGAGTGAGGAAAACGCCTTTGCGGTCAGAGCTGTCGACGAAGCGGGGAATCCATCTGAATTCAGCAATCCAGTATCCCTTGAAGCCAATGATCTTACCTGGCCTACCATATCCAATATTGAGTGGATCTACGGGGCATCAAGTGCAAGGATAACTTGGGAGACCGATGAACCGACAACAAGCACCGTCTGGTCCGGTTCAGCTATCGATGACTTTGGTTCCTATGGACCAACAGAGCTTGGAACATCTCATATGATGGAGATAAAAGATCTCGATCCCGAAACGACCTATTACTTCTACATATTCGCAGTCGAGCCATCAGGAAACGATGTTACTGATAACAATGAAGGTCTGTTCTATACTTTCACTACCTTTGGAAGTGAAGGTTTCATAAGGATAACCGTACTGGACCAGGACAATGAACCTGCTACAGGAATAAAGGTCACAGCTGTGTCCGAATCCGATCAGGAGATAATGATAGTAGAGACCACAGCCGGGAATTATGAGGCAATTCTTATCCCCGGCAACTGGACCATCAGTGTAGTTTCAGAGGACCATTCACCTTATGCTCCTTTCAATACTACCATTGAAGCCAATACCTGGTTCAACACAACCGTACAGTTAACGAGCATTCTCTGGGAGAAGGCAAACCTTACGATCATTGTCGTCGATGAGAGCGGGAACACTGTCATAGGAGCTACGATACTTGTCGAT
>JAUVBH010000064.1 GCA_030591285.1 Thermoplasmatota archaeon | reverse complement strand
GCCCAAAAAGGACCAGTTCTCAATCACAAGCTACAAGATCCTAGTTGAAAGGGCTTTTCTCTTTTCGAGGTCATCTGAAACATCAGTTGCCAGACCTTCGAAATCCTCCTTTGCTCCCTTGATCTAGAATGTGTCCATCAATCTGTTCTTCAGATCATCCGCTCTCTGCTTGAAGTATCTGATATCCAGGTCCTTGATCTTGGAGAGAACTTCCTTGGCACCGGCGATCTTTTCAGACATTTCCTGGTGAACCGAGGTGAATTCTGCCATCTTCTCTGAAATGACATCTTTCAGTTTTGTAACAATGAAGCCTTCTCCTTCCCACCAGTTCATCTGTTCTGTAACCTGTTGACGCTTCTTTTCACGGATGTCGATCTTTTCCTGTATCCTACCGATACCATCTCTGATGATGTCTATCATAGACGGATCGTTGAGCTTTCCCTCAACATCCTGGAAATCATCTTCCAGCCATCTTTGGTCCATCTGAGAGATTGTCTCTTTTAATCCTTTTAGTTCAACGACCTTGGATTTGAGATCTACCTTGAAAGCTTTCAGTTGGTCCAGCGGACTGTCCATCTTTTCCTTAAGGTCAGGAACTAGGAACCCATCCTGCTCAAATGACGTGAGCTCAGTGGAGATCTCATCCCTTTCCTCTTTGAATCCCTGCAATTTATCCTTGAGCTTGATCATTTCCTCTTCATACCGATCAAGCTTCATCGGGTCCTTTGTATCATCAACGAATTTATCGATCTTATCTGGAATATCCCTTCTATCCATGATCTTGAGCTCTTCACGGATCTCTGTTATCCTCATCGTATTGTTCATCAACAGATTGAACTTCTCTCTGAATGTCTGAAGTCTTCCTTTCATTGCTTCCATCATCGATGAGATATCATAGCCCTGAGATTCGATCTCATTGGCCATTGTCAGGATCTCTTCCTTGGACTTTTTCTCTTCCTTGATGGTCTCTTTCAACTCGTCCATTAATCTATTGATGTTCTCGATCTCATCAGGATCATTGAGCAGGAAATCGATCTCCCTGATCTCGGAGCCGTAGCCTCCAGCATCTTCCCCCTGTTTGATCCTTTCCAGTTCTTCCTTTGATTCTTTCAAGTTCTGAATATGGTCCATGAACTCTGCCATGGCATTCCAGGCAGTGTTGAGGTCATCCTTCATTCTCTCCTCGATATTGAGAGTGTTGTATCCTTCATCCTTCCAGAGGTTCACCCATTTGAGGATCTCCTGTCTTTTCTCGGTGATGCCGTCCAGGGTTTCCTGGAACTTTGTTTTGGCAGATTCTATCACCATAATGTCCTCTGGTTTTTTCATCAGGTCCATGAGCTTTTCTCTTTCCTTATCCACTTCGATCTCTTCGATCTCCATCAACCATCGAATGTATCCCTTGACCCTGTCGATCTTTTCAGATAGATCGGTGTGCCACTCCTCGATCTCTTCGAAGTCCTTGTGCATTATCTCGGGGAAGCTATTGATCATATAACCGGAAGTGATCCACTCCTCGGCCTCTTTCTGGATCTCCTTCTTCTTCTCCCCTCTCATCAACATCTCTTCTTCGATCCTCTTCTTTTCCTCTTCCTCTTTTTTAACATTATCCAGGAATTTCTCTATGTCCAATGCATCATCATCCACCTTGCACTCCTTGAAGAAAGCAATTGGCGGTTCAACATCGATCTTGGATTTGAATTCGATATTTGATTCTTCGATAAGCATGGATTTCAATATGGGATAGATCCCATCCATCCCCTTTCGAGATTTGTTGTTTACAACCGATTCACATAGTACAGCTCCGCCTTCTTTAAAGACCAGCTGACCTGTGATATTCTCCAGATCTCCATCTGAACTATCCACTTTACCTAGAACAAGCATATAACCTGTCAGGGTCCCGCTCTTGATACGACCCATGATGTCCTCAATTGCGTTTTCCCCACCTGTTCTTTCGAATTCCATTGTCCCCTTCGGAAGTATCATCGATTATCCCCCATGCAAACCTTGAAGCTGGATAAGCTTCGCTAACCAAAAGGTGAACGCACACCTATGAATTAAATATAACCATTGAACCGAACAAATGCCCTGGGACATCCCCATTATTGGAGAGAAAGTCCGATCTTCCCCTCTGCGATCGACACCGACCTTATGCTACATTTGATCCTGTCTCCAAGCTTGAGGAAAACAGGTTCCTCTCCATCCTTGATGTTCCGAAATTTTGGATCCAATAACATCTCATTGGTCAATTCAACCAGAATGCGACTCTCATGTTCATCCACGGTCAACGGATATTTTGACATATGTCTGATGGACAATCTACCCTCGGTTACCCCATCGTCAAGGAGGACGAAACATGAAGATGGAGTGAGTGAGGTGATCATCCCTGAGTGGGTGCCTTTGAAGAAACCTTGTGTCATCCTTGCCCTGGTGGCAAGTGCAACATCTACCATATCTCTCTCCCATTCCTCGGCGGATCCGGTCATATCGTTGATATGATCCATGTTATCCTCTATTTCATCTTTTTCAGGGACATACCAACCAACCGGTGGTCCGCCCCCTTCTTCGGAAATAACGCTCTTGATAGCTCTGTGAACAAGAATGTCCGGATACCTTCTGATGGGAGATGTGAAGTGACAGTAACTCATGGACCGAAGACCGAAATGGCCGTAATTCACATCTGAATAAAAAGCCCGCGAAAGTGTTCTCAGTAGTCTTAGGTTCAGCATGTCCTTGACATTATCCTCTTTCAATTGGGAGATATCATCCAGTACCTCGTTGTATGCATCAACGGCAGAATCCATGATCTCTTTGGTGGGTTTCAATGGTGATCCTTTAGACTCCTCATCATTGTCCGTGGGGGGTGAAATCCCAAAATCGATCTTGCCACCGGATCTGAGCGATCGGAGCATGGCATCTTCGCCATTCGTTTCGTTCCCACTTTTCTCATCGCCCCAATTTGCTTCGATCTCAACATCCAGTTCCAAAGCCTCGCAGGCAGCATTGAACTTCTCCGTTGATGTCCTCTCGGGAAGAGGATGTACACGAAACGGAAGCGGGAGTTCTCTCTGTTCAAGGAACAGAGCCGAACATTCGTTTGTCAGGACCATTAGCTCCTCGATGAGCTTGGTGGCTTTGGTGGGTCTTTTGATCTGAATGTCGATCTCACTCCCACCACTGAACCTGATCCTCCTCTCCGGCGTGTTAAGATGGAGTCTTTTTCCCCGGGACTCCAATTTGACGGCCAGTTCATGGAGGGAAATGAAAGGTTCTTTTTCTTCATGGATCCATTCATTCACCTGGTCATAGTTCAGGTTCTTGTTGACCTCAATTACGGATTGTACATGCTCCCATTCTAGAACTTCAGCATGGGGGGATAAAACGATCCTTGTGGAGAGAGAAAGTCTATGTACATTTTCCCGCAGAGAACAAAGATTCTCGGATAGTTTTCTCGGGAGCATTGGTATGACCCTTGTGGGCAGGTAAACAGAGGTCGCCCTGAACCTTGCTTCACTATCTACCAGATCGCTGGGTCTCACATAGTGGGATACATCTGCGATATGGACCCAGACGACCGTGTTTTCGCCGTCTTTGATAATCGAGATAGCATCATCGAAATCCTTTGCATCAACGGGATCGATGGTATGGGTCTCAAGATCCGTCAGATCCGCCCTCCCCTCTTCATCCTCTTTTGTAACCTGGTCTGGAAGGTCCTCGGAAGATCTGAGGACATGAGGTGGAAAAACCTCATGGAATTCCCGGGCGCCTGAACCCATATTGAATTTGACTATCAGCTCACTTGCTTCCTTCCAGTTGATCTTCCCAAGTTCCAGCAGTAATGTGACCAAGCTTGAGGGAAGGTCCTTCCTTCTGGTGGAGGTCAGGTCCATTGACAGGAACAGAATGAACTGTTCCAGATCGAACTTGTGCAACCTCCTGATAGGAGTCCCCGCCAACCCGAATGGGTCCACGGTCTTCTCCTTTGTAAGTTCAATTTCACTTATTTCGACAGGCCACCAACCATTCTCAAGATAATGGATGGCCCATCCGCAGATCCTTTCCAGTTCGGAGTACAGTTCTATTCCAAGTTTCACAGAGGAGATATCATCAACCTTCAGTTTCGGGACCCTTCTGGTCCTGTGATGGAATTCATCCTCTTCCTCAACCCATTCCAGGAACATCGATCTCAGGTCCTCAAGTTTCTGGATGTGATAGTTCATCGATGATAGGGTCTCCTTCGAGTAGACAAAATAGTGCGGTTTTCTATCGATATCCTTTCTGAGGAAGTAAGGTTCACCTCTATCGTCGCATTTTGATAGTATCCTGCCCACTGCCCACTCCTGTTTTGGTCCCAGATATGATGGCTTGAAATGGATCTTGCCTATCTCTGCAGGTGTGAAAAATCGGTCATGGCATCCATAGGGAAACTGATCATCCTTGATCCCCAGGTCTGTTCTATTCTCTTCAATGGATCTGGAAACGGACCTCCATAGCCCCTCCGGCTGGATCGATTCGATCATCTGCTGAGGGTCCATTTTAAGGGTGTTCTGCTTCTCCTCTTTTTTTACAGCATCATTCAGGAATTCTCTCATTTTCTTCTCATCATGTTTGTTGTCATGATAGGTTACGCCATTTGCATCCTTGAGGAATTTCCACTTTACTTTCAGAATGCCTTTCAATGTGAAAACCACTGCTACATGATCCTTTCCTGCCCTCTCTCTGTCAAGAAGGATTCCGAAATTCTCCGGTGGTTGAAGACCACCCACCCCCTTTTTTAGCTTGACTAGTTCCCTGATCTCCATTGATCCGTCACTTCCATTTAGTATTCGGGGAATGTGGATTTGGTATTATAAATCGGTCGACAGATCGTTGTTGGTAACAGGTGGAGCGACCGGTTCGCTTTGTAGATGTTGAGTTGGGGCCTGATCGTCAGGTTCAATCTGCAGAGGTTGATGTTGTAGTGGTGGGGTTGTACTTTCAACATATCCCCCGGGAACAGATGGATCATTTACCTGGGGCGAACTAATTGTTCCCTGTGTAACTGGTCCTACCCAACCCTGGGCGGTCTGTCCTTCTTGATCAAACTGGACCGGGTATTGTTGGGGGGTTTCTGTATATTGGGGTTCAGGGATCTGAGTCTGATATTCAGGACCCATTGGTATTTGTTGGATCGGTGATTGCTGCTGGTATGTTGATGGAACAGGTTGAACAAGCGGTTCCTGTAGGAGTGGTTGAGGTTGTTGTACTGCCGATCCCATCACTGGTTCCGGGACCGGTTCCTGGCTATAACCCTGATAATATACTGGATCGGAAACGACTGGAACCGGTTCGATCTGATCTGTGATGGGTTGTTGGTCCTTTTCTGTTTTTTGCCTCTTGTTTTTTCGGACTACCACAAGAACGATCACCAGGATAACCACCACTATGATGATCCCGAACAGGATCACGGCTGCTATTATGATCCCCAGCAGGAATGGGATAGTGGTTTCCTTAACACCCATATTGCCAGGTTGTTGGTCAATGACATGTGTATTTGATCCCTTTCCTGCCGTATCGAAACACTTGGATACCCTCATAATTGAACTCTCAGAATATGATACATACCCGAATAATTCGAACTTATCGTCCTCAACTCCAGAGTTCAGTAACACTTCGATGGGAACTTTCCAGACTATGCTGTTCTCATCTATTCGGGGTGATCCATAATCCTGATCTCCTCTGCCGAATGTCAAGTAGCCAAGGGATCCATAGGCCCCAACCTTATAGGTCTGGCTTTCATGGGGTATGAATTTCTCCGGTGTATCTGGTTCCGTGAATTCAGATATGAAAACCGGCTCCTCCCAGCTTTCTCTGACGAAATACACTCCGTATGATGCTTCATATCCTGGGCCTATAGTTGATGGGTCGACAGGATCGGATGATAGGAGCATTGTTATCCAAACCTCTCTTCCAACTACCTTGGAGCTAAGAGACATTATATCATACTCTCCGGGCCCCTGGGAACGAACATCATTTACTGTCCCCTCGATATCAATAATGTCGAACATTATGTTCCCTTGAATTGTATTGTATGTCTTGGTGTACCCTGCCACATCAACGAAAAGAAGCGGATCCTGAACCGTGATAGTTCTATTGCCCACCTCCGCAAAGGAGGTGCCATCATCTATCCAGAGTTGAACAACGAATATTCCATGCTCCTCCCATGTGTGGTTGATGGAATGCCCTTCTCCTATCTTCGTTCCATTCAGGAACCATGACAAATTGATCTCTTCTGGATCACTATCAATATCATCTGCAGATCCAGTGAATGTCAATTGGTGTCCCACTTCAATGGTAATGTCCAGGGCCGGGGTCAAAAATGATCCAGTCGGCGGATCGTTAACAGCTACCACATCCACTGTAAGATCGAAGGAGAAGACAGATGTACCATCTGACACGGTCACCGTAACCACCTCAATTCCATTCCACTCATCCTGGGGAACGATGGTCAATGTACCATTTGGGGATACTGTAATTGTCAGATTTTCCTCACCAGCGATAATGAAAGTAAGCTCATCACCATCGGCATCGAAGACCATTTTGGAAAGGTCCAATTCCCATATGGATGGGGTATCCTCCATAATGGAAATGGACGGAGAGAATTCTGCCGATCCCACTGGCTCTGTATTTATAATCGTGATGGAGTAGGAAGATGGGAGGGAGATATTCTCTCCATCAGATACTGTAACTTCACATCTGACAGTATCATCTTTGTGGAAAAAATTCGAGGATAGGGAGACTTCGGCCCCACCCCATATCTCTTCCAACCTTTGGTCGACCAGCTCCTCTTCATTGACATACCATTCGTAGGTGAAAAATAGGATCTTTGATTCAACATCCGAAGCCTGTCCGATGACATGAACATGCAGATCATTCAAGGTTCCCGGAGCTTCTGGTGTCAGGATGAATATCGGTGCTATGGGTATATTGTTCATGATACGGAAATTGTCGATGTAGACCATTTCCACCATTGCCCCCATATTATCCTCTATTTTGATTCTCACCGAGTAATTACCGACAACTGCCGAGATCGGAACTACCAACTCGAATCTCCAGGTGGAATTCATGGTGTCAAATGCCAGATCTTCGATCATGGTGGTTCTGTAATCTGTGTCGCTCTCGTGCTTGTATCTTACATCAATATCCAATCCTTCAGTGTCCTGGTCATTGTCGGTTACAGTGAGTTGGAATATTCCTGTATTGTTTCGGTATATTGTAGGTGGTGAGATAAATGACTCGATAGATGGATCGGAATTGATCCTCCATTCCAACGACCATCTTTGGATGGATAGGCTCAAAGATCCAAATGTTCTCGCTCTGACCCTCAATTTGATGTCTCTATGTTCTTTTGGATCAATATCCCTAAGATCGATATTTCCTCCCGTTAAATTGGTGAAGCCCCCGATCGGAATATCTGAAGGACCATCTATGATGTCATACAGAACATACGATGGGTATGTGGTTTCTTCAGACGTCCTGAGTTTGAACCAGTAGTATCCTTGTGGTTTTTTGATCCTGACGGATTCTGCAATACCTTCATCCTCGATCGATTCTAAAACAAGGGAAAGATCCTTGACCTCCATATTGTCCTTCATCCCTACCTTTTGGTCCGTAAGGAATGAATCGGTCCATCCATTTGTTGTGTTCCAATCAACTCCCCACCCTTCTAGATACGGAGAAAGCATCCCATCCGGATTGAAATTGGCCACAAGGGTTATTGCGGTCACATCCAGATCATTGAGGAATGAGAGATCCAGGTCGTTGGAAAGGGGGTCATATAGCGATGAAGAGATCGGAGCGGAATTCTGATCTAGAATGGTAAGCTCCAAAGTGCTTTCTCCGGGTTCCTCCTTATCGACGCTAAGGGTTGACCAGTATCCATTGGCCGGTTTTTCTATCTGAACGCTTGTAAGGACGCCACTTCCGGCTGCAACGCCATCCACTATCACAAGTTCATCCCAGTAATTTGTAATATATTCGTAGTTGGT
>JAUVBH010000157.1 GCA_030591285.1 Thermoplasmatota archaeon | reverse complement strand
GATGATAAGGACCGCCTTGGTGGCAAACTCGTACTGCAGACACACAAATTCTTCGGATCGGTAGAGGATTCATACGCAGGGACCAGAGGCTTCGAGATCGGTGGCATTCTTGCTGACAAGATCAAAGTGCTTAAAAGCGTCGACATATGGTTGGATTCTACTGCGATTGGTATTTTCTCCGATGGTATTGTCGGGGTGGTCAAGAACAAGATCTACAAGATGGTCAGACCAAAGAGGCTCCTTGTTGCAACCGGGGCAAGAGAAAAAATGCTCTCTTTCCCTGGAAACACACTGCCAGGTGTCTATGGTGCTGGTGCATTTCAGACCCTGGTGAATCGTGATCTAATAAGGTCCTCTGACAGGGTCCTTATCGTAGGTGGAGGGAACGTTGGACTTATTGCTGGATATCATGCGATCCAGGCTGGAATAGAGGTTGTAGCCCTAATAGAGGCACTTCCACATTTCGGAGGATACAAGGTCCATGCTGATAAATTGATGAGGCTTGGGGTTCCCACCTATACCAGACATACAATTATTTCAGCAAGTGGTGGTGAACGGGTTGAAAAGGTTACCATTGCCAAGTTGGATGATAGCTGGAAGATAGTTCCCAGGACACACAAATCCTTCGAGGTTGATACCGTTCTGATCGCGGTGGGCCTAGATGAAGTGAATGAATTCTACAACAAAGCCAAGCAGTTCGGGATGGAAGCTTTCGTTGCCGGAGACGCTCAGGAGATCGCCGAAGCCTCAGCTGCCATGTTCACGGGAAAGATAGAAGGTATGAAGGTAGCTAAGTCCCTGGGTCTTGATGTTGGTGAGGTCCCAAAGGAATGGGATGAAAAAGCTGCTATTCTCAAATCGAAACCGGGTCCTGTGAGAAAGAGAGAGCACCCAGAAAAGGAAACAGGTGTTTTCCCGATCTTCCATTGCTCGCAGGAGATCCCATGCAATCCTTGTTCATCTGTCTGCCCAGTGGATGCTCTAAAAATGGAAAACGATTCCATCACTGGACTTCCCTATATGCCCGATCTGGACAAGTGCATTGGATGCCTCAGCTGCGTCGGTATCTGCCCAGGCCTCGCAATTACCATTGTGGATTACAGACAGGACCCAAATATGCCCACTATCACTCTTCCCTACGAGATATGGCGGGACAAAGTAGAAATGGGTCATTTGATCACCGTCACAGACAATGAAGGCGCCATAATGGGAAAGTACCCTGTGACAGCTGTATGTAATAATCCAAAATTTCCAAAGACACTCATGGTCCAGATCAAGGTTGAAAAGGAGAAAGCAAAGGTTATTGTTGGAATCCATATCCAAGAGAAGCAGAACGAACCAAGCGACCTCTATGAGAAAGAGATGCTGCCAGATGATGCGATCGTTTGCAGATGTGAGAGGATCACTGCGGGTGAGATAAGAGCAGCTATCAGAGGAGGGGTTAGAGACTTCAACCATCTGAAGGCCATAACAAGGGCTGGTATGGGGTCCTGCGGCTCTAAAACATGCAGACCAATGATCTGGAGAATATTCAGAGAGGAAGGGGTGGATCTTGCTGATGTGACTGACAGAGTTGATAGACCGCTTTTCGTTGAGGTCCCATTAGGATATTTTGCAGGATTGGAGGAGGTGGACACCGATGAGTGAGAAGGATGTCATCATCGTCGGTGCTGGGTCGGTGGGATTACCCCTGGCGATGTCCCTCGGAGAGATGGGATACAATGTTAAAGTGATAGATGCAAAAGCATCTCCTGGACAGGGAGAGAACAAACATGCCATCGGTGGAATTCGGGCAACCCATTCCGACCCGGCAAAGATCCTTACCTGTTTGAGATCACTTGAGATCTTCTCCACATGGGAAGAGAAACATGGGGATGATATCGAATGGCTGAAGGGCGGCTACACTTTCCCAGTTTATCGAGATATCGAGGAGAAAGCTCTCAAGTCCATTCTTCCCATCCAGAAGGAGTTTGGGCTCAATATCGACTTTGTGGGACCGAAGAAGATACAGGAGGTCGTTCCCGGGATCAATCCGGAGGAACTGATGGGAGGAACCTTTTCACCTAACGATGGATCCGCATCACCTCTGATCTCGGCCAATGCATTCTTCAGATACGGCCTCTCCTTGGATGTTGATTACCATTTCAGGGAAAAGGTCACATCCATTATCGTCGAGAATGGAAAAGCTGCGGGTGTCAATACCGAGACAGATACCTACTTCGCCCCGGTGATAGTCGATGCTGCTGGAGGATCCTCAAGAGAACTTGTCAAGACCGCTGGAACTGACATCCAAGTTGTTACGGATTCCCATGAAGGCGCCATAACTGAACCGGTGAAGCAGTTCTTCTCCACTATGGTGGTGGACCTCAGACCTGGACCAGGATCGAAAAACTACTACTTTTATCAGAACAGACACGGACAGATCATTTTCTGTATCACTCCCGATCCTCCGTCGATAGGGACCGATAAGAACGAGACGTCGATCTTCCTCCCGCGGGTTGCAAGGAGAATGGTCGA
This sequence comes from Thermoplasmatota archaeon, assembly GCA_030591285.1. Classification (GTDB taxonomy): domain Archaea; phylum Thermoplasmatota; class Penumbrarchaeia; order Penumbrarchaeales; family Penumbrarchaeaceae; genus JAFGLL01. The sequence goes on along the minus strand of JAUVBH010000157.1, from coordinate 2,351 downwards.
CCTTCTTCCGAAACTAAAGAATATCCGGGTCAGAAGAGTGTGGAGAGGTTTGTACCCGATGAGTCCTGACGGTTCACCTCTTGTAGGATGGAACAAGGATGTGGAGGGACTATTCCACATGAGCGGGATGTGCGGCCAGGGATACATGCTCGGACCTGGACTCGGGGAAGTGGGGGCCAGGTTGATAGCTGAGAATACCACGGAAAATGATAAATTGATCCTGGAAGGATTTGACCCCTACAGAAAGTTCGGAGGAATGGAAGCTCTCAAGTGATCGTGGTTCCGGCTTTTCCTTCCAAGGCATCGAAACCGTTTCCCACCGAGGAGATAATTACCTTTTTACCGCCGCCTTCAAGGAACTGTATCGCTGATTCTATTTTAGGTCCCATGGACCCCTTTGGAAAGTGTCCAGCTTCCAGAAGTTCCTTGGCTTCATCCCTGGAAAGTTTATCCAGCAGTTTCTGGTCCTCTTTCCCATAATTGAGATAGACACCATCCTCATGGGTCATTATCATCAATGTATCAGCACCGATCTCCAGACCAAGAACGGCGGATGCTCTATCTTTATCCACCACTGCATCCATTCCTTCCAATGACCCATCATCCTCATAGTAGACAGGAGCTCCACCTCCGCCAGCGGATATCACTATAACACCCATATCAACGAGGGTCTTGATTATCTTGGAATTGACGATCTTGATCGGTTTGGGAGATGGAACAACCCTTCTCCATCCCCTGCCTTTATCCTTCTTGATGACCCATCCCAGATCCCTTGAAAGGGTCTTTGCATCCTCTTCTTCAATGAACTGGCCCACGAACTTGTGAGGATCCTTAACACTTGGATCGTTCTTGTCCACCAGGGTCTGAGTGACTATTGTCACAACATCCCGCTCGATCATCTCTTTCATCAGGCCGTTCTCAAGTGACTGCTCGATCATGTATCCGATACCGCCTTCGGTATCTGCCACAAGGACACCAAGGGGGAGTTCAGGAGCCTTTTCCCTTGCAATTTCCACCCTCAAAAGAGCGTTTCCAACCTGGGGCCCATTCCCGTGGGTTATGACCATCCTGTATCCCTCTCTGGCCATTTTGATGATGGGAGGAAGGGATTCTCTGGTGTGCTTGAACTGATTGGCAATGGTATCCGGGATGCCGGGCCTTGTTATGGCATTCCCTCCAAGAGCGATCACTATACAACGGTTCTTTAACTGCATCTTTCTCGACCTTTATATGAGAGAGGCAGAATACCTCAATTGAATATTAGTAATTGAGCGTCCATTTATTTAAAGACCATATGAAAATGCATACAAATTTTGTCATGCTAAGATATTTAATTTATTTGGGTTAAATAAATATACATGTCAAGATAAATGAATAGATTCCCCATCATCCGATGGATCCTCTTGACGCATGCCTTGTCCCTCCCCGAGGGCTTTTAGATCCAAGACCACAAATGGGCTGAGAAAGTGCGAAAGTAGAGGGGGTGCGATAAAAATGCAACCAAAATATATTAGGGACCTCGATGAACTTAAAAAATTGTCCCATGATGAGAAAAATAGATTGAAAAAGGTCACCGAAAAGTATGGTTTCTATGCTAATGATTACTACCTCGGCCTGATCAAATGGGATGATCCAGATGACCCTATCAGGAAGATCATTATCCCCCAGGGAGGAGAGATTTTGGAGGGGGGTTCATTTGATCCGTCCAACGAAAAGAATTTTACCGTGGCTAAAGGGTTGGAGCATAAATATGGTCCTACAGCTTTACTTCTTGCCTGCAAAGCTTGTGGGGGTGTATGCCGGTTCTGCTTCAGGAAAAGGATCTTTCAACCGGATAATCAGGATGCCATCCCTGAGCTTTCCTCCACACTGGAATATATTCGCAAACATGAGGAGATCAACAATGTGCTGATCTCTGGGGGGGATCCTTTGGTTCTCCCTACAAAGGTCCTTGAACATCTCCTTGAAGAACTTCATGATATCGACCATATACGTTTCATACGGATCGGAACGAAAATGGTGGTGTACAACCCCTTCAGGATACTCGAAGACCCGTCACTGATGGATATGGTTCGAAGATTCTCCAAACAGGAGAAAAAGCTCTACATCATCACAGATATCAATCATCCAAGGGAGCTGACCCGATATTCCGTGGGAGCTATCAATATGCTACAGAACGCTGGAGCTATTCTCTCCAACCAAACCCCTCTGCTGAAGGGTATCAATAATGATAAGGAAACACTGAAAAAGCTCTTCAATGATCTATCTGCTGTTGGAATTCCGCCTTATTACGTTTTCCAATGCAGGCCGACCGTTGGGAACAGTCCCTTTGTGGTCCCGATAGAGGAGGG
>JAUVBH010000052.1 GCA_030591285.1 Thermoplasmatota archaeon | reverse complement strand
CGGTTCCGTTGGACTCTATCTCTTGCTGGAACAGAGCATGGGCTCTCTCCTTTCTCAACAAGAGAAGATGGGAAGGACACTGGACGAAGTTGGAAAGAAGAACATCATAGTCTCGGATGTTGGCCGGATCAGAGCAGCCATGGACAAGTTCTCCACCGGTGGTGATTGGATGGAAGCTCTCAAGGCCTATGTCGAGTACCTTGTGGAGCAGAGGAATGTTGACATGTTGGTCATCGATTCACTACCTGTTCTTGAGATCCTTGCAGGCGAGGATGATAGGAGGAGCTTTCTTTTCAATCTCTTCGAATGGATGAGGGACCTTGGGACAACAAATTTCCTGATCCATGAAAAGCCATCCCTAAACGGTGAATATGGGGAAGAGGAGTTCCTTTCCGATGGTGTGTTCCAATTGACATTGAGCCCTGTTGGGGAGGTGGATCTCCAGAGGCGTATCCGCTGCATCAAGATGAGAGGGATGGCCCACAATACCTCGATGTTCGCTCTGGACCTGAAGGATGGGAATTTCAGGATCGCACCAGCTATTTGACGAACATTGCCCCTTCCTTGAAGTAAGGTTTATCAAACTCCTCTACCTTGTAACCTGGGTGCTCCATTGTCCGGTTTCGAAGAGTCCGATTTCACTGTGAAAAGCGACAGGACCTGTCCCAGATGCGATATCGATCTATATGTCGTTGAAAGGAACAATGAATTTCTTGATGTTTGCAAGGAGTGCAGAGGCATATGGTTCGATCCCAATGAACTGGATGATCTCATGGGAAAGGGGAGTCCGGTCGAACTCCTTATCAAGATAACTGACTCTCTAAAGGGAGAGGAAATGCCATGCCCCATCTGTGAGAAGAGGATGGTTACCAAAGAGGTCTATGGTGTTTATGTGGACCTCTGTGAGGACTGCAACGGGATCTGGATGGATGTTGGAGAGACCGAGAAGGTCTGGGAAATGGATGAAAGGTCCAAACATCCTTTTAATATGCAGCCTGAAGAGATCGATCGTCGGAATTTCTGGGATCATTTCAAGACCAAATATCAGGGTTTCGAGCAAAAAGAATAGGGGAGAAGCAGAAGCTCATTTCTTGCGGATCTTCTGATATGGCTTCTCCGGGAGATCACCCTTGAAGAGACATTTGGTGCACCGGTAGGAGTTATAGGATTTCGATATGGTCACAGAACCACAAAGTGGACATTTGTAGTCGAGCAATCCACCATCGCTTTCAAGGAATTCACGAACCTTGACTATGTTGATCCTCCACAGGTTCGCTTCCTTGGGTGTCTCCTCCTCCCTCCTCGGTTCCAATATACCTATATTGAACAGGTACATGGTGATATCCCTACCCTTTACAAGTCTCGTAGCAAATTTGTCGAAGATCCTCTGTACAGTGACAGACTTCTCTTCGGAAAACTTCTCGGCCAACATCTCGATTATCGAGCGTACGACCTCATTACTTTGTTCTTCTCTATGAGTTGGCATACCCATCACCATCAACTCTGATATAATCCTTGACTGAAGAAGGGGGTATGTTCTATTCCCCATAAAAGTCTATTGAAACCCACCGTCCCCTTTTATCGCTCTTTCAACCACTTCAATATGGCCCGAGAAACCTCTTTCAGATCTTTTTCCAGTATCACGATATCTGCACTTTCAGATACAAGATCGGAATCGGGATTGAATGCGATGGACAGATCTGCCTCTTTGAACATGGTAATATCTACCGGTGAATCCCCTACAGCGATCACCGGTCCCGCTCTACGGTCATTGTCAACAATGGATCTCAGGACAGACCCCTTGTCCCTTAGTGGCACCCTCAAAATACCTTCACCTGTAAGTTCACGATCTTCATTGTAGGCTATTCCGTTGGCATGGACGGTGGATGTATTGAGAATATTTCCCATTCGGTCTGCAAGGATGTCTATTCCTCCACTGATGATGGCAAGGTCCACCCCTGCATCCTTCAGATCAGCCATACACTCGATCAGACCTTTCATATTCACAGCAGGTCTCAGGATCTCTTCCACCTGGGATATCAATAGGATCCCATTTTTCTTCCATAGGTCGATATCACGTCTCATGAACTCCAGATCATCTATCTCGCCTTTCATGTAGGCTTGAAAAGAATATTCATTGGAGGTCCCAACCGCTTCATGGATGATCCTCCATGAACTTCTGTTATGGATAAGAACCCCATCCATATCAAAGACCACAAGCGGACTATCGTTCATTGTGGGACCTACCAAAATATAGGAACCAGGCCGACATAGGTGGACGCCCTGGTCCACCACCAGTAATTCCTCAGGTCTCCTCCGTCCCGGCTCCCAACGAGCGTTGGGAATCTACGGTTAGGCTGCTCCCTTCCGGGCCTGACCCGATTTCCATAGTCAGGGTACCGGAACGACCCTCCGGTCGTACCAGGATACCTCTTCCAACCCCGAGGGACGTTACTTCATCGTTGTCCTTTGGACCAACGGTGTACTGGTTGCGCCGCCCCATGCCTGTCGTCCCGCTATAGACCGTTCTGCGGCAAGTCGTTAAACAAGAGGGAGGGCCTAGCTCCCCGACCAAGCCTGGCGTCCCCCGTAGGAAATCATTATTATATAGCTTTTGGTAGCTGCCCTATTTTTTGACCCAATGGGTAAAACCCACTTGACCATTGGTTTAACATCCATCTATTTGAGATAAGGTTTTATAATTCCAACATCCTCCAAGTGAGTAAGGAGGAAGGAACATGGCTGGAAAAGGGACCGAGGGAGACACAGCTTCCAACTTGGACAAAATGAGCATCAAGGAATTTGATATTACAGACGAGTTCACGGCTGTAAAAAAGGCAACCACCTGTAAGGACCTGGCAAAGAAACTCTTGGAGGTCCCGAGAGGTGCTATTTTTTTGCTGGATGAGAACAACACACCAGTAGGTGCGGTCACAGCTAGGGAGTTCCTGATCGCCATTGCAAAGGGAATAGATCTGCAGGACAAGGCCGCCGAGGACCTGATGAACACCAACATCATGGAGATCACGGCCAATGACAACATCTCAGAGGTCCTGCTAAAGATCTCGAAGTACGCTCCCTATGCAGTTGTCGTCAAGGACGACAGCGGTAAATTCCTGGGTTATTTCTCACCCAAGGATTATCATGAGGCACTCCAGAAGACCGGTGTCATCTGAGATCTGCTTCAGGAGAAGGAAAGGAATATCGCAGCTACAATATTACCCAGCACTAGCTGTATAAAGAAGCCGGCCATTAGTGAAAGGATGAAAGGTATCTTTGGGGATACCTTGATCCGGTCTATCCCATCTTTTCTCAACTTCTCTATCACTTTTGGTGTTGGATCCTTCTTTTCCAGTTTGCCATCTACATTCATTATGACCCATACATGGGCACCATCCAGTTGGTCAATATCGAGAAAATACGAAGTGAATGCTCCAAGTGAGAACTCACCCTTCATGAGGTTCCTTATGGGCAGGTAGATGAACATTATCACGGCAGTTATCACTGCTGCATTGAACAGGATCGATAGTGAAATTGGGAACACTTTCCCCATTGCAGAAATGTTCCCTAGTATCTCGTAAAAAGGACCGACCTGCATTGGCATGTCAAGGACATACCATGGGAACAGAGCTGCCAGTGCGATCAAACATTTCGCATCTGCACCTCCATGGATTATCCTTGTTCCACCGATGGGAACAGTATACAAAACAAAAAAGAGCAGCATGAAAAGGAAGGACACACCAATATCCATGAACAGTTCCCTGTTACCGAAGACAAATGCAACGATAGTTCCAACAATTGCTCCAAGATAGGTCAGAAAGAAAATGACATCCGTCGGATTTCCCTTCAATACCTCCTTGATCTCGGGATATCCATACAATATGAACAACATCCCGGCGAGTGGAAGGAGGAGGGCAAGGAATGTAATGGGGCTCTGGTCTCCGCCGAGAAGGTACATCTCCCAGAAGGTCAGAGGTCCAGCTCCCAGGATCATCAATATCCAGAACCGATCCGGTATTCTGCGGTATTTCACATCCATGATGGAGCTTCCAATAAGGATCCCTCCAACTATGAACATCTTCGCAAGTGAGACCAGCTGAATTGTATCCATCCCAAACAATAGATCACTTCTCCGCTTCCATCTCCTTTGCTTTCTTTCTGATGATCCGGGCTTGAGTGGGGTTGATACCTTCAATTGTGGATATCTCTGAAGAGGATGCGTTGATGATCTTCTCAAGGGAATCAAATCCTCCATCTATGAGAAGTTTTGCTCTATCATGAGGGATGCCGATCTCCTGGGCTATCAAGATGATCAGTTTGCTATCGTCCTGATACACCTCAACCTCCTTGGGACCTCTTTCTCTCATTTTCCTGAGCACATCCTTCGTGGGAGTTGTTGCCGGTGGCGTTTTCCAGGTCATCTCTTCACCATCGACCTGGAAGGAGATAGAATCTCCCTCCTCTTCCTTCACCTCGATCTTTTCGGGTACCGTTCCGGTTTTGTTATCATTTTTATCTTTGAGAAGTTTCACAGCAGTTCCCATCAAGAGCATCTCGGGGTTTCCATTTTGGTCCCTGGAGAGTTTCCCCTCCACTTTGATTATGGCATCTCCACCGATCTTCGATCCTGATAGCTCCAGTCTCTTCTCTGCATCCTTGAACAGGGCTTCAAAATGTTCTGGTGAATCTGCCCACGGCCATTCTTTTCGGTTGGTGTCCATCAACCATCTCCTCCCATCCTTGTCCTTGACAGAGGAAAAACCATAGGCGATCCCAAGGGTCTTTGCTATCCTCTTCCCTGGAACCATACTCAGGTTGGTCAGTATCAATTTACCACTCCCTACCATGTCCTTGGTCTACACCAATCGGTTATGGGAATAAATGACTTTTCCACATACTGTGTCGATACAGCGATCTTGAAACCCAGGTTCCCGAACTTCAGGCCTTTGATCTTCCCATCATCTTGGTCAGGACAGGAATATCCTGGCCCTTCCTGTATCTGTAGAATACATATGCTCCCGCACCTATGAACCCTGCAAACGCAAGGAATGCGATGATGTCTATTAGCAAACCCTGGTTCGTGGCGTTAGGGTGATCTTTTGCTCCGAATGGTGAGTGCCCCCCTATGACAGATCCTTTCTCCAGAGAGACAGGTTCCGCCCAATCGTTCTTGGGAGAGTAGATCTTCAGATCAGGGTCTCCATAATAGACCAGGTTCTCGAAGATATCCCACCACCAGCCGTCAGTAAGGTATTGGATACCTACATGGGAAATTCCTCTTTCGAAGGCATCCCCCATGGTCCGTCCGTAGTAGATGTCACGGACGAACATGTTCATTGCAAAGGCTGAATACCAGGATGTCAGCCATGGATCAATGACCTGGAAGACAGAACCGTGACGGACAAGCATCAGGTGAAGGTAGGTGTTGGCTATCAGGCAGCTACCTGCTGAAAAGCCCATTGAGTGGAGGTTATCCAGAGCATCATCCATCATCAGACCATCCTCGCTGTATTCGGTCTGACCCTGCTGGGCTATAGCAATGATCACACCATCATGCCTTTCCGGAATGATGCCGATGCTTGTTGGAGGGCCGAAACCCGGTGTGATATCCAATCCAACGTTTTTGGACATGGTCACGACATCCGGATCATCGGTTGCTCCTCTGAACCTCATTGTATTTGTCCCGGTTGGTATGCCCGCTTCTTCGTAACCTCTCCAGGGATTCTTTTCTGTGGCACCTCGTTCGTCCCACCAGCCAACAACTCCTGAATTGGTATGGCCTCCATGCATGACCTCGAGCCACAGGAGTGTCCCACGATTGAGGTTCTCCATTGTCTCCTCAAAGGTCGTTGAATAGACCGTGTCGTATCCTGCGGCTTCTATGTAAGCCGGGATGATCTCTGAAGAATCCAGATCTGGATACCTTCCCTCTGGATCAATGCCATCGGGGTCAGTGGAGGAGTCGGACATGTCGAAATAAGGCGTGATACCCGTTCTGGTAGTGTATTCACAACCCCAGTATTCCGATGCCTGCTCGTTGAACTTGTATTGGTATGATACCCATGACATTGTCACCGGGAAATCAACTTCCTCTTCCCTTTCGGGTTCAGTGATGATCAATCTCCCTGTGGGTCCCCTGGTTGATTCGGAACCCTGGATCCTCATTCCTCCGGTCTCATCGAGAGTTTTATCCACAGCCGGGTTAGCGAATACGATCTTGGGATACAATCCATTCCTTGAAACCCATACCGAGGTATCAACCGGAGTTCCCATGATCCTTCCTGAATCCGCTCCGCCAACAAGACCTCTGTCCCATGAGGAACCGATATCGAACTGATCCGCAACAGTGATAATGCTCTCCTTGTGCTTGCCTTCCTCATTCACTGGTGAGAGTTTATCGAACCCGTATCTGTCAAGGACCTTGTAGGTGTTCTTGGCAGTAAGGACCATGCAAGCGACCGATGGTGGTGCCCTGTTGTGATGATATGCGTAGACCCAGAACTCATTGTGCCAGGCCTGGGCGCTGGATAGTTCCGGATGGACATCTGTAATGAAAACCGGGGCTCCATGGTATGCAGCTGCTAAGGCCGCAGGACCCACAAAAAGGGCCCCGGGAAACTCCTTACCTGGATTTCCGGTGGCATCCCTTCCAAGCAGGACGTCCCATGATGTCCATGGATTGATCGTGGTAAATACAACATCGCCAGGTCTGTCGCCGTCGTATTCTACAACATCACTGACCATGCCGTACAGATCATCATAGTTGGTTAGTTTCTCAACCTCTATCTCCGATCTTAAGAAACCTCTGAGGCCTCCTATGTCCTTGTATACATTTTCACTTGCATGGCCATGTATGTCGACAACGTAGACCTTGTTGACACCAAGGGTGTTCAATGCATCCCCCACTGAATTGCTCAATCCACTTGAGGATGTGAACATCAAAGGTGCGTTGATGGCTGAAGCAATGACAGCACCGTTGGAAGCTCCTGCCCAGCTGGTTCCTTCCCATTCTTCCTTCATCTGTCTGAATTCGTATTTTACAGTGAATTCGGTATTCTTTCCTGCGAGGTTGACCACTGAAACCTGATATTCTCCCTGGCCGAGTTCGGGGACCTCCAGGATCTGAGTTGTGCCGGATGTTGCCTCTGTGGCGACAGCGATCTCAGCTCCCTCCGGGCCTCTTAAAATGATACCAAGATCGGCAGAGTTGTCGGACCATTCAAGTGTGAATTTCGCATCTCTGCAGTAGAAAGGAGTTTCGATCCTTGTAGGTACATCCACCCCTGGATACAGGGTGTAATCGATGGTATACACGACCTCAGAGTCAAATGGTGCATCTGGTTCAAGCCCTCTTTCCATCCTATCGTTCATTACGTTCCGGATCCTGTCCTTCCTCCATTCTTCCCTCTCAGATGGTGTTACCTCTGATGGAAGCGGGACCGAGGACCAGCTGTTGGGGAGCTCATCGTGGACCAGTGAATTCTCGGTGGGCATGTATGTTACTGCAAATTCCCAATCTCCCGAATTGTAGATGTATGAATCGATCTCCTCGGATGCTCCTTCCAGAACATTCCATTTCTCACTGGCACCCACCATGCCAAGCTGCATGTCATAAAGCTGAAGATCGGGGTCCTTCCCTCTTTCGGTGATCTCTGAGAGTGGGTTCCAATCCTGGCCCCAGGTGAGCTGGGATCTGATATACTTGAAATCGGGTTCTATTGTGAAGCTGTGCATGTTGGGGTCAACAGGGGATGGTTGTTTCTGACCAGTTTCTGATCCGGATCTCTGTGATGAATCCGGGGTCTTTCCAGTGACCTGGCCCCGCATGAGTTCGTCGACAACTTTCGGTTCGTTGTTGACCACTGCGAGCACTGCCTCGTCAGACCATTCCCAGTTCTCGATGGCGATCTTGGCAGAGGTTGCAAAAGGACCGTCTGCATCGATATGGGCGACCTCCGATGCTCTCCAGGCATTTCCGATATCGCCTGGAGCATTACCCTGGAAACCTATCAGTTCGATCCTATCGAGTTCTCCATCAGCAACGGTCATAAGGTCTTCTGCCAGATACGAAATTGCAGGGTAGGTGTTCTGGACCCTTTCTTCATCGGATGTGTCCATGGGAGGTTCATAGAAAATTACCGGGTTCATCAGAACCCTGCCATCGCTTTTGGAATAGAACACAGATGCTGGGACTGAAGCCAGGAAGGCGTAGTCGTCATCTACTCCTTCCCTGTCGTGATCTATGAATGTGATCTTGTCTATGGGTGTCATGTCCTGGTAGGAGACACCTTCATAACCCAATGGCAGTTTGCTTTCCACAGCCGATCCTGTGAAAGAATATAGGGGGGAAAGAAAAGCAAGGGCCACTAACATAACCAGAAAATATCTCCAGTAGCTGGTATTCGTCCGCATTATATCACCGATGCCGAACATAGGCAGCCTCGAAACAGCTGCCTGAAGAGAACTGCTCTGGCCTCTATATGTACTATGAATAAATATATTGTTGTCGAAGTATGACAACGTCTCTCACGGTCCTCATTCCTTGTCCTCTTCTCTGACAATGACCTTCTTCGCCTTTTTCTTGTATTCTTCCGATCGAACACCATCAGGTCGATAATCAAGTTGCAGAAGACCGAGCTTCAACATGTTCTCCAATAATCCACCCACCACCTTATCCACAGGTT
>JAUVBH010000042.1 GCA_030591285.1 Thermoplasmatota archaeon | reverse complement strand
GAGTTCCAGGGTGACGCAGGGAGATATCTCATCCCCGCTTCAACAAATATTACCATCCTGGCTCTGAACAGTAGTTCACCATCAAAGATCGATGCCAGGGTGATCATTGTTGTGATCTCCGTTGTAATCCTGGTTTTGATCTTCGCCTCCATAGTACTTATCAACAGGGTGAAAAGGGATACTGGCTCCAGAAGAGTGGAAGAGGCGAGGACAACTACACATTATCCATTCCAACCCAGAGAGGGTGCCCAGGAGATGATATGCAAGAATTATAGCAGTGTTCTGGAGGATCTGAAGGAAAGAGGTGTTGGAAGACCTCCGGAGATGACTCCCGATGAATTCGATGAGGCTATCAGAAGTACAGCAGGTAATGGTTCTCTTGCACGAATGGAGGAGATAACACAGCTATTCGACGAAGCCAGATATTCTGACCATGAATTGTCATCTCATCTTATCACCAAGGCCAAAACCATCGGAAATGAGCTCAAGAAGGATATTACCTCACTTGAAGATGAGGATCTTAAGGACAAATTCGAGAAAGCCAGGGCAGAGATGGTCAAACCCGTTATCAGGAATGTGATCTGGAAGATGAAGGTGGACCATGAAGAGGACCTCAAGGACCTGATCGGAGAGAAGGGGGGATCCAACTGAACGGTCAGAACTACCGTAAGGTATGGATCATTGTCGCTATCTCCATCTTGGTGATACTGGTTATCAGCGAACTGCTCGCATTTGCCCTTCTGCCAACAAGCAGTGACCTTTCAGTGGAGAACCATGGTCAGAAAGGACTGTCTGAAGCTTACGGATCCCTTCCCGATGAGCTTGACCGAGAGATACTTCTTACCTCTCCGACCCTACTTCTTGAAGAGGATGATCCGGGGAAAACCCTGTTCATTTCAATTGGTCCTCAAAGGGAATACACCCTTACAGAGATCTATGCCATCGAAAAATTCTACAACAGGGGAGGTAAACTTCTTCTGGCAGATGATACCGGAAGGATCAACATTCTTACTAACAGATTTGATATTACGATAATCGAGGGTCAGCTTTATGATGAGACATTCCAGGAACATCCCGACCTTGTGAAGATCGACGATGTCCAGTTGGATTTCTTCTCAGGTTTCCTTGTCCTGAATCGACCCTCCTCCTTGATATTTTCAAGTGGTCAAGGGATGGTCAGGTCCTCTCCATCCAGCTGGGTGGATAGGAACGGGAACGGAATAATGGACAATGTCACATCGGCTCAGGGAGAAGCCCCCGGTCCAAGGTACCTTGCGGTGACCACCGATCCTGACTTTCAGGGTTCAAAAAGCGGCAATGTCGTTGTCATATCCGATCCATCAATGTTCATGAACCTGATGATCCAAGAAGCAGACAATCTTGATTTTTTATTGGCTCTGATCGATCACCTACTCCCTGAAGGTGGGAAGGTAATTTTCGATGAAGGAGTGCATCAAACACCGGGGGGAACTGGGATCATCCAGAGAGCAACAAGGATCCCTGTCTTCCTCGTCACTGACATTAATCTGAAGATAGTCGTTGGAACCATGGTGGCGATCTCACTGTTCGCCCTGGCATATATCCATGATCCACCTGGTGTTCACAGACATGAGAGCATCCTCGATCGGACAGGTGTTGCAGAGATAGTGGACCCAGGAATATCTGAGGATGACATCACAGAGCTGAGAAAGGTGTTCCTCGATCGGGTCAGGGTTACGAGTGGGATGTCCATGGAAGCTTTCTCCAATCTCCCATGGGATCAACTGGAGAAGATGATCGAAAATGATATTCTATTCAAATTTGTGAGGGACGGGAAGCTTCCCGGTGAGATGGATATGAACAATATGCTGGTGGAGGTGCGTACCTGGGAAAGGAAATGAGCGGTTTCTCCACTCGTGCTGTTGGCTACTCATCAGCATCAATGATACTTCTGGTTCTCTCACTCGTTCTATCCTCCAAGTTATTCCTGATAGGCGGTCTGCTTACTCTGGCAATGATGTTGATCTCTCTTTCCTTCATTCCAAGAAAACCAAAGATCACCAGGATCCTGGAGCGAGATCAGGTCTTTGAAGAGGAAACCTCCGAAGTGATGGTGAAGGTCGAGGGAAAGAAGGATATGGGCAATCTGGAGGTATTTGACCGGCTCTCCCTTGGATTGAACTTGAAGGATTCCTCAAATTGTGCAATGCTACCTCCCGGCAAAAGGTCATTCAGATATGAGATCGATGCTCCCCTAAGGGGATATCATCCTGTGGGTCCAACATCGATCCGAAGATGGGACCCCATGTGGCTCTGGTTCTCACAGGGGGAGGTTGATAACAAACAGCAGCTGACGGTCTTTCCCCAGATGGTCACAGAGAGGTCCAAGATGGTCCAGACGACCCAATTCCAGCCAAAACCCGGGGAGCTGAGATTGAAAAGAGTTGGTATTGGAAAGGAGTTCCATTCCATCAGGGATTACACCACCACTGATCCTTTCAACACTATCAACTGGAAGGCCACTGCCAGGACGGGGAAGCTCCTTGTCAATCAGTTCGAAGCAGAATCGATAACAGATGTTATGTTCCTCCTGGATTCCCGCATGGTGACAAGGGTCGGGAGCATGGTCGACAATCCTCTGGAGAGAAGTATCAGGTTCATCGCTTCAGCAGCTTCCGGTCTGCTGCTTTCATCCAATAGGGTCGGATTGATAATCTTCGGTTCATCAGTGTCTGTTTTCAAACCCATGGGGGGCCCAACAGCACTAACCAGTATACTTCATACTTTGACAAATGTAACACCTTCAGGATACAACACCATGGGAGCGACCATCTCCTATTCCCTGCCATATCTTACTCCGAATGTTCCCATTGTAATGCTTTCACCTCTCTCCGAGGATCCAACCATCAGAGAAGCAGTGAAGAACCTTCTTGGGAGAGGCCATTCATTGACGATCATCTCACCCTCGGGGATCGAATTCGAAAGAGCTGTCTACTTCGGGAAATTGACCCCCAAGTATCTTTTGAAAAGGCTTTCCAGGGAATCGCTTGTCATCGATCTGAGGTCCATGGGTGCCAGGGTCATTGATTGGACCCCTGACCAGGACCTGGTCAAGATACTGAGGGAGGTGGGGATATGAAAGGTCTTTCAAGGTGGGAGCAAAATGCGATCGTGGCCACCCCGGTTCTAGCGTTATTGGCTGTTGGCACATTGTTCTATTTCATCTTCCCCATCTATACGGATCTGAGCAAATGGGTTCTGGACGATCTTGGTTCATTACCCTTCCTGGTATGGGTCCCAATTGGAGGATTTCTGGGATTCCTGCTCAATAAGGTCCAGAAGAAGAAAAGCAAATTGCTGATCACCTATACTAAGAGGATATTCGTTGGACTGGTTGGTTGGCTGTTCCTTTCCATCATCATATCACTGCTTACAGAGTCCGGTGATCTATTCTCCCGACTGGATGAGGGGCCCTTGTTCAAAGCGTGGGCTGCACTTGTCTTTGTGTTGTTGTCAATATCCCCCACTCTCTTTGGAACTTATTCTGTCTTCACAAGGAAGAGATGGGCGATAGGTGCGACGGTGTCCATGTTCTTCCTGCTGGGTTTGACCTGCATGGTCTTCTCTCAGGCCCGTTCTTCTGAGATCCTGAACCAGGATACGGTCCTTTCGATACTATTCATATGGGGGATCATTGCCTATGTTGAAGGTGTGAACTGGACCAAGAGGTATATTGACAGGGATACTGCCGAATTCCCAGACCTGGACCCCGAAAAGGATCTGACAATTCCACTGCTAAGAAGACAGATATCCTACACGCTGGTCCTTATCGGGATCGCATCGATCTTTGCATACATACCCTTCCTTTTCCTTGAATTGTTCAATGGCGATATTCCCGGTCCCTTTTCCTTTTACGAGGCAGGGACCATATTCGGTTTGGAGGTGCTGGGTTTATTGGCACTTCTTCCCCTGATGATCTTTGCTGTTGTGAGGAGAAGGTTTGACATTGTTCGGAGCGAGAAAGATGATGGTCCACGCAATGGGAAATGACCCATCACTTTGAGACGGTCCTGTTAAACTTTATATAATAAGGTCAACATGGTTCGATTCCAGGTAAATAGTTATCCAGCAGATTCAGAGATGGTGATATCATGGACAGCGAAGAGGTCGTCATGGCAGAGGTTCAAGAAGATGAACCTCTTGAGGATGAGCGGTTGGATCACGGGGAGGCAAGGAGGATATCTGCTGGTCCGATCATTGCTGTCGTGATCGTTGTCATTATACTCTCAGGAATTGGATACTATATGTTCAGCGGGGCACAGGTGAACGATATTTTCATTCTGACGCCGGAGGATGTTTCCAAGGGAGACGACCAGAGGTACGGCATCGAGCTGGAATTCCATATCACCGGCGGGATGAAACCTGTTGATGGGACCGGTATGCTGGATATCACCTACGATGGGTCGATAGTACATTCCCAGGATGTGAAGGTCCGAAGTGATAAGGGAAGTGCCGAGATAAATTACAATGAATTCGTCATGGAGAATGGAGTTTATGACATCCGTTTCTCCATGGAGGGGAAATCAGCAACCACCCAGTATACTGCAAAAATGGTTCCGGACGAGCTGAACATAACCTTCCAGTACCAGACAGATTCGGAAACAGGAGAGATCGGCACCATGGCCGTTGTGTCTCCCGAGTTTTCATATGCAGATGACCAAAGCAAGGTCGTGGTCGGAGACAGCATCTTCTATTACAGTTGGGACTATGATCTTGAGACAACTCTCACTCCTCCTGATGGTATTCCCGTGGTAACCGAGAATTCAATGTGGGAATACCATCGCAACAAGACCTATACAAAGGTCTGGCTCCATGTAGATGGAGATTTGATGGGTAATTACACGTTCTCTGCTAAGATGACCAATAATCTGGTGAAAGCGAACTCACCTCAAAGGGAGCTAGATAGTACACCGGATGAGATAACGAAATACCTTAACAGGGCTCCGGAACTTTTGGAAATTTCTCAGCCATCCCGCGTCAGAGTGGACCAGGAGGCTACATTTACCCTCAGGGCTTCTGATCCAGACTCCAACGGCGAGATAACATTTTACACCGTAACATGGGATTACAATCTGGTCCTGGATGATGATGATGATACTGAAAGCACTCAACTGATAGAGTACAGGGTACCTCCCGGTGGATCATCGACGGTCCGGGTCAAATATACCTTCACCCAGACTGGGACGTATAGGATAGCCATCACCTGCGCAGACAATGGATATATCCGATATACTGATGAAGAGAAAAAAGTGATAGACCCCACTAATTACTTTCAGAAGTATGACACCACGGAGATCACGGTATACGTGACCCTCTTTTAACCACTACAAGATGGAGCATAATGTTTAAATGCAAAATAACAATCCCCGTATTGCAATCGCTAAGTATAAGGGCCTGTGGTCTAGCTGGTTATGACGTCGCCTTGACATGGCGGAGGTCCCCGGTTCAAATCCGGGCGGGCCCACTATCTTTTAAATTCAAGTCCTGTTTTGAACCACTTTTTATTTTGTAAGAAGAAAATAAAAAGTGAATTTACCATTGCAGTGAATGGACGTATAAGGAAATTAGGATCCGGATTCGGTCTCATGCTCTTCTATCCATTTTTTCATGCGCATGAAAGTGGCCTGATCGATCTTCCCTTTCAGAAGCTTCTCCACAAGTTCGAGCTGAAGCTCTTCCAACATCCTTGCCCTCGTCACATATTCATATGCTTTACCGTTTCCGCTTTGAAGCTCGAATATCAGAGATTCTTCCCTCAGTTTCCGGATGATATTCGCAAGTCCCCTCCTGGATATGTTCACCGAATTTCGTATTTCCCTGGATCCCATCCCCGGTTTCCGTTTAATCAGATTCAGAACTCTCTTCTGCTCCAGGGTAAGTCTACTCTCGATGGATGTGTTCTTATTTGATATGTCGAATGTATGATACAGTCTCCTCCTTCCAACCTTCCTGGAGCTTATCAGATCCGCTTTCTCGAGATAGCCCAAATGATAGCGAAGGGTGCCCTCATTCAATTCTGAAATTGTTTTCAGCTCTCCAAATGAAATACCGGGCTTGCCGTTGATAAAACCAATCAGTAATTCCCTGGCCCGACTGTATTGTATTATCTCTTCCGTCAAATGAAGACCTCATTCGTTGATTTTTCCGTATAGAATGGACCTTGCAGCCCTATAGGAATCAGCGTCTAAATCATCTTTCCTGCTCTCGAGAAGAATCATAAGCTCTCTTCTCTTGTCATCGGGAGATATCCTCTTGTTATTCATGATCTCCATTTTCAATTCCTCCACTTCCAGATCAGTGATCGGTGCTCTTAACGTGGATCCTTCATTTGAGATCCTTCCGGATCTGACTGTTATCTGGTCACCCCTTTCCGCCATCAGTGACATTTCGCCGTGAGAGGGACCTTCCGGTTTCAATCCGATCCTTCCTGGTCCGTCTGGGACTTCTCCTACGGGGATTTCAAGATCATCCGATCCATCTTCGTTTTTACTCCTCTTTTTCAGGAAGAAACCTCCGGTGATGAGAAGAACGATGATGACAATCACCATCCCTATCAGCACCGGCAGGATGGGCATTTCCCATTTTTCTCCCTCTCCTCTGACGGTAATATCCTTTGTAACAGTTATCTCCCGGCCGAATCCATCGATCACCTTCAACTGGATTGTGTAATCCCCCTCACGGAGCTCCAGCTCGATTGTTTCTCCCTCGCCGACCTGGCCCATCCCATCGATATACCATTCGTAGGAAAGTTGGTCACCTTTTCCTACATCGGGATCCAACGCGGAGGCGGTCAGTTCAAATTCCTCTCCTTCTCTTATATCAAGATCGGACAGGTTTATCCAACCGGTTGTCGGGGGGCTGTTGGTCTCCTCATTCCATTCGTTGTCATGAACATCGTCCACATCGTCATCGGGATTGTCATCGTCATCCGGGGAAGTGGAATTATCATCAGGATCGCTATTGTTATTGACATCCGGTTTCGAGAGATCGATATCGAACGGTTCCGCCGAAGGAAGCAGATCCGAGACTCCGTTATCGGAGATCAGATCATACGGATCATCGACTATGCCGTTGTTGTCGTCGTCGGGCCATGTCCAGTCATTCCAGTAATTACCGATTATACTGCTGTTCCACATATTTTCGATGTCCTCATCGACTGCCTGAGCGCTCACGCCGTCGCCGTTATCGATGAAGTTGTTCCTGTATATCATATTCCCGGTGGAGCTGCCGAGGTCCCCGTGTTGTCTGTGGATATATACACCGAAATTTAGATTGTCCCTGATGACGTTGTCCCGGATCAGATTATCCTTATCACGGATATTGATACCGCACCATTCGTTGTTCTTAAGAAGGTTGTTTCGCACCTCGTAATCGAATCCGTAAAGGTTGATCCCGCTCCTCTCGTTATTTGAGCATTCGTTGTCCCTTATCAGAGTGCTCTGATCGTATCCATTCGGCTGGGTGCCCCGTATTCCATCATCCCCATTACCGTAGCAGTAGTTGTTCTCGATGAGGCCATTTTTAGGGGCATCGATATTAATGCCTATCCCCTCATTGAACATGCATGAGTTGTTCTCAATCCGAAAGTTCTCTCCGCTGACCTCGATACCATCCTCGTTGAACTTTACCGTGTTGTTCTTCACTATGCTGTTGTCATTGTGATTATTGTGGATGATGATGCCCACTCCAGCATGATTGCTTACTGTATTGTTTCGAATGATTAAACCCACGCTGTTACCCTCAGCCGAGATCCCAATCATTTTCGATTTGGTAAAGGTGAAATTACCGCTCTGGATCATTCCAGGATCGCAGATGTTCCCCTCGATGATATTGTCTGGGGATGATTCGATCTTGATATTGTTCCATCCATAGGAGGAGGCGCAGGTATTGGAACGTATTATGCAGTTGGAAGAACCTTTAAGAAAGATATCGTCAATGTAATTATCATACAGGATGTTATCTACGACAAGGGCATTTCTCACGTTGTGGAGTGTGATGCCTCTGTATGAGTAGGTGTAAGTATCGCGGGACGAATCGGTGGAGTCCGAGGCGCCCTGGATTATGCAACCGGAGATGGTGAAGTGGCTTGTTGTTCCCTTGATATAGATCCCGAATTTCTCTCCGCTTGCGTCGATATATAGACCGGATATGATGTAGGGATCATTTATCGTTCCCAAGCCTCCGGATACGCCGTTCTCCGAAGTGAAATTTCCATCGCCCTCGATCATGATTGGATCATGGAACGTCAGATCATCCGTTTCAGCTTGCTCTCCAGATACATAATTCGTTCCGGAGAGCAGTAGTGACAATACGATAAGTACTATGCCGGGGAGGATCGTTTGCATTGTTCTTTTCTTCATGATAACGCCTTCTTCGTGTTGGTGTGAAGAGATTGTCATGGGTAAATAAAGGAGTTCTGTATCTTTTCTAAGTGTGCCTGGCCATATTCAATTATATAAAGATATTATCGATATCCATTCCAGATCACTGGATAATCCTAAACCAAAATCTGGGGAGGATCCACTAATCGAATGATATGAAAAATGTGAATCCTATAAAACTTGTCTATGTATGAAAATGAATCCTGGACCGCCCATTCTTCCCCCTCCCGCCGTAAAAGGCAAAAAGGAAAAGTGAGGAATCGGATACCGAGAATGGACGGAAGAGGCAAAGTTGATAGGGGAATATTAATCAATTTTCAATTAAAGGTGAAGGATAAATGATCGATAAATTATCAATAAAGGATTACCGATATCATAGATTGTACATTTTCATTCTTGTCATAATCACTATCCTAATGGTTGTAGTATTTGTAGTATTGAAACAGGTTCCATTAATGGATGGTGGGATATTTTCCATCATCCCGTACCTATTCCTTCCTCTACCGATATTTTTCATTTTTGCATTTATCGCTGACACTCAAAAAATCCCAATATCATATAAACTAACCAAGGAGATGATGATTCTGGGATATTCAGCTCCATTTCGTAGGCAGGAAATAATTCCTATCTATCAAATAAAGAAGATATATTATTCTCAACTTTATGGAGTTATTCCGAGCTTTACAGTTTTGATTTTTTATGAGAATAAGATAAAAATATTACGTGTTGTCAATTCAAATGTTTTGAGACAAATTCAATCTAAATATTCTCCAACATTATTCCAGATATTGGATCTCAATCATTTACAAGAACTGATAAGAAAAAATTTAGTTGTAATAAAGGCAGATGTTCAAAAGAATGAGAAAATTATTAGGTGGGTAATATTCTCATTTTTAGGATTACTACTTCTTTCAGTCCTTGTTTGGAGTCTTACAGTTTTATCTGATATTTGGTTATCGACATTTTCTGGGGATGGTGATCCCCTTCGAGGAATTGCCATGATTATTGGTTTCAGCTTAGGTCTAATCAGTGCAGTTGTTACAACCATCTTCATGGTAAGGTATAGGAAGAAACAAAGAGAGAAAGTAAAAGATAGTCCCTTGCTAATGAAAACAGGAGGAAAAGAATAATTCCATATTCCGCCGTTACAGGAATCATTCTTCTGATCCCGATCCTTTTTTTCTTGTGTAAATGAAAAGAGTGACCGCAATTCCTAAGAAAATAGTTGGTATGCTAACAATAAATGCAATTATTAAGGGTGATATACTGCTAGATGATTCTCCGAATTCAAAGAATTCATGATTGCTTTGTTC
>JAUVBH010000045.1 GCA_030591285.1 Thermoplasmatota archaeon | reverse complement strand
ACCCAGGAGAATATCACCGTTTTCACATCATCCGTGTCGTTCTTGACCGTTCTTAGGGTGGAGGTCTTCTTCTCCACACCATCGATCAAGAGCTGAACATCGACGTTCTCTGCGGGGATGTCACCGGAGTTAACCAGCCTCACGATGATCGTGAGAACATCGCCCACCTTGGCGTCGTAGTTGTCAGAGGACCCACCCGAGAACTCCGTCTTTCCCACGAACTCAAGGTCCGGGAAGAGAACGAAGAGAGTGAGGGTGGTGACATCATAGTCCTTGGGACCGATGCCGCTTCCAGCAACCTCGATACGGGTGCCGGTCGCTGATCCGACCTCGAACTCGGGTGCCTTGAGTGTCAGATGGACCCATGCGGTCTGTCCTTTGTCAAGGACCACAACGATCTCTCTGATCTCATCAAGGTTTGTTCCCGATGTTGCAGCTGCTGTGAAGTTCGGTGTATAGTAGATATCCGATACCAGATTGGATATCACTATGGGTTCTCTGAAGTCATATGGACGTATGTTGGTGGTAAAGTCAGGTGTATTCGCCACTGCGACAAACTTACCCTCCCAACCATCATAGAGAACATCCATTGCATCATTGGTGTGGTCATACTGGGCACCAAGTCTCATTGTGATGGTCTCAAGACCGTTACCCTTGTTGGCCACTTTGACAACGAATGGTTTTTCCTGTGCCGGTCTGATGTTGGCGGTCAGGTTATTGTCGTTCTCAAGTGAAGTAACCCTGAGGTCAAATGTCTGATTGACAAATACCTTGATGTAGACAACAAGTGAGGATCCCTCGCCCGTCAGGTTCACACCAACGACGTAGGGTCCGGTCCTTGTATCTTCGGGTATCTTCAAGCGGCCCATGAGGAATATATTGGTGTCATGGTCCAGGGTCACCTCATACTTCTGGAAACCTTCCTTGTTGTAGAAGGTGAGGTTCCAGTCAAGGAGGATCTCGTAGGCTGATGGCATGATACTGTCCTCGCCGTTACCCAGATTGGATATCTGCATGTTGAACCAGACAGTTGTGCCTGGATCGACGGAGACACCCTGCTTCTCGATGACGACCGCATCGAACTCATAGACATGGTTGACTATGACCGTCAGCGGCGCCGAAGCTCTGAAATTCGGAGAACCTTCTATCACACCCACCATATTCAGGACAAGCTTGCTGTTCGCTCTTGCCCAGCTTGGAGCTCTGACCCTTACCGGTATGGTCTTGGTCTGACCCTGATAGACAGGTATCGGTTCTTCTGGGAACTTGACATCCCAACCTGAGATCTTTCCTTCTTGGCTGAGGAGGACGTTGATGACGTCCTTGTTACCTAGGTTGGTCACAAGGAGATAGAACTCCACGGTTCCGTTGGGGTCAACGTATTTCGTCGAGTCCTCTATCTTCAACTGAAGCTCGTGTTGTTCGCCGACTACGACGATCAACTCGTCCTGCCTTTTGATCTCCTGAATATCTGAACTCTTAGATAGAACAGATACACCCTTCAAGAGAATGGGTATCTTTGTATCCCTGGCTGCATCGATCGGGCACTCCACCTTGATGGTGAAGGTCTGACCCGAGATGCCACCGAAGACATCTGCAAGAGACTGAGCGGTCAAGGTGACAGAAGCGTTCAGGGTTCCTGTTTCAATGAAATACCAGTTCCATCCAGCATCCCTTGGAGGAGTGGATAGGCTGAGTTCGTAGGTATCGTTCAGGTTACCCTTGTTGTTTATTGATATTGTGTATAATCCCTCTGCACCTGGGTTGATCTTGTCCCACTTCTTGTTGACAAGGTCCGATAATGGATCCTGGTCAATTGCTTTGAGATAGAACAGTTGGAAATCCACGAACAGATCGAGGACCGATAGGGTGGTAGCTGTATCCTCAGCCCATTCATCAGAAGATGAATTTGCACTGATATTGATACGGGCCATCTCACCGATATCTCCTTCCCATGGGGCCCAGACCTTGAGCATGACGTTAGCGACTTCCTGCGAAGCCAGTCTTACATAGTCTGGATTATCATTACCCCTATCTGAAGGAGTATCAAGCCATGCGGTCCATCCATCTGGGACAGACTCGGGATCAAGCTTGACATAGATCTTGTCCCTGTTGATCTCGGAAATACCCTTACCAGTGTTCTCAACAGATAGGTTATAGGTGGCCATGGTACCAGGCCTGACTGACTTCACGAGTGTCTCAGGTCTTCCATGCTGGTCGATCCTTGGATAGATATCCACACCATATGATGTCTGTGGGTTGTAGAAACCGGTCCTGTTAAGATTATAGTGGAACTCGGGCCAATCTAATTGGCCCTTGACTGCCCTGCCGCCAGCGGCGATGCAGTAGACGTGTCCCTCTGTGTCACCGATGACAACTTCAAGCATTCCGTCGAGGTCGATATCTGCGACCACAGGTGAAGAGGTTCCGATGGGGTTGCCAGTATCGTATACCCATAGAACGTCCTGTGTAGGACCATCCCCTGGGTACGGGATACCTTCATCAACACCATCGCTCGGATCACCATCGAAACAGAACACCTTACCGGAGTCCGATCCAATGACGATCTCCAGTTCATCATCATTATTTATATTCATGATGGCAGGAGAAGACATACACCTTCCACCGGTATCGAAGGACCAAAGAAGAGAATGGAACTCGGTGTTCATAACATACATCATGCCGTTATCTGCACCGAATATAACCTCATAATCGAGATGCTTCTCTTCTGGATCGTCCTTAGCGACCTGAAGGTCGGCTATTGCGGGGGAGCTGAAGATGGATGCTCTTGAGCTACCAGTTGAGTAGTCCCAGAGCTTCTTTCCACCAGGGGTATAGACATATAGTTTTCCTCCCCAACCGGTCCAGGTCCTTGGATATCCCTCGGAAGAACCCACGAAGAGTTCAACCTCTGGTGATCCGGTTACGTTCGCCACAGCGGTGGTGGCATAGGTCTGATGACCTGCAAGCCATCCGCTGGTGCTCTCATCGTAGTTGGGTTTCCCATCAGCGTTCTCACCCTGACGAACCCAAATACGAAGACCCCTATCGTGGTTACCGATAATGAGTTCGGTATCCCTCTCCTTGTCTGCTGTTGGATTGATAAGGGTGGGACCATCCCAGAAATCTCCATCGAGGTCGTGTGCAACGATAGAGCAGCCAATAAGACCACCCTCACCGCCGGTTGGGACCTCTTCTCGGAAGATAGCACCGCCATCTACCTCGAAAGCCTCGATCCAGCCTCTTCTTCCTTCATCATCTGAAGCAAGAATGATCTCGAGATCCTCTTTCTCCCCGGTCCATTCTCCTTCAAGATCGGTGATGCAGGGTGTTGAGAAGTAGTATCCGGTCGTGAGACCTTTCTTCCACTGTTTCTCACCATCTGCTCCAATACATAGAGCACCGTCCTTGACACCAATGATGATCTCAGGAGTATCCCCGAGGTTCACATCTGCGGCAATGACCGATGACATGATGTGGGGCGGGTCAAAGTCCAGACCGGACGTCCCGGCTGTCTGACCCAGGTAGTCGATAATATCATCACCGTACGGGTTTGACCAAAAGTATTCCCCGTCCGGGCCCAGTGCATAGACATAGTCCCCTGCTGAAGCAACGACGACTTCAAGGTCGCCATCGTTGTTCAGGTCCACAACAGCGGGAGATGAAATGTATTCTCCTTCCGCTTCGAAAAGGGTGGTCATCCATTTCAGCTGGCCACCGCCGGACCTTGTGAGGGAATCATCCCTCATGGGGTTGCCTGCCTCATCCATCGGTGCAATTACATCACCGAATTTTGAGAAAAGATCTCTCTTCTCATTGAGCCAGGTATCGTAGATCAGGTGATCCACGTCTAGATCTTGTGCATATTTATAGAAAACAAATCCACCAATTCCAGCAGCTACCATAACGAATAAAACTCCAATGGCAAGAAGCCATGATTGTGGATGTCCAATAGATCGATCCATATGCTATACCTCCGTTCGGATTTTTAGTCCAACGTCTCCTACAACTATTCCATCTTGGAAAGCCCTATAAGTATATTACTGTACACCGCTTGTAACGAAAGGTGTACTATACTGCGTGCCAGGCAACCGCCAACACACTATTTTTATTAATAAATATCGAGAATTGACCTACAATGTATTTTTGGGATCAATACAATTCATGGAGAGGTCTCATTGCAACCTCTTCCTTGATCAGGGGAATGATCTTGTATGGGAGAATGTTCTTGTTGATGGGCGTGACCTCAAGAATCCGCACATCATCTCTTCTCCTGATATCCTGAAGGAGCGGATTCCTCGATTTCTTGTGAAGTGTTAAAAGGAGCGGTTTATCTGCTTCCAGGGCATCTTTCACTGCTTCCACGAAGTTCTGAGATTCAACTTCCAGCTTGCCAACTTCATCGATAACTATCACATCAGCTTGGTCAATGGAATTCTCGATGGCCTTGACCCCGATGTTGTCAAGCATATCCATGTTGACCCCGTATTCCAGAAACCTCACCTCTGAAGTTGATTCGAGATGTGCGAGAACCCCTTCTTCTTTTGTGAGAAGGTCTTGGACCATGAACCCTACTTTCTTACCCTCCTCCTTTAGAGCATCGGTGATCATACCGCCAACCCTGATCCCCTCAACCTCCAGCATCTCCACGACCTTGCGTAGAGCATGGGTCTTTCCAGCACCGGGCAGACCGGTAATACCTATCTTTATTTTCTTACTCACTATTGTCCACCAACCAATTAATTCAGCATATCCCTCATGGTAATCAGTGTAATAGGAACAACCCTAATTAATGTATGGGCTTTTGTCATTATACTAGAAACACGATAATATTGATAATGCCCCATAACCAATTGAAAAACGCCCGATATTCATTTGAGGCAAACCATCCCTGGCGAAAAGTATATAGGGTTTCCTCGGATATAGAGAGATGAGGTGAGGTCAGATGGTAATAGGTTTTATATTAATAAGCACCGCACCAGCAAAGGAGCACGACGTGTTCAAGGCACTTATGAACGTTCCGGAGATAGTTGAACTGCATCCCCTCTTCGGAGAATACGACCTTATTGCCAAGATCGAAGCAAGGGACTTCAATACCCTGGGCCAGATCGTGGTAGAAAAGGTCAGATCGATCCCCGGGGTTATAGACACAAAGACCCTGACGGGAATCAAATTTACCTGATCCGGACCCCCGTCCAGATCAAGAACGTTCAGAAGGCATTCCATGTCACAAGTTGAACCTATGCTGAAACAGCCAAGGGGCTTGACAGCGAAGGCTATTTTTCCGATGGTCCTGACGCTGCTGCTGCTTTTCACATTCTGTGCGGAACCGGTATTTGGTGCGGACACCGATGAGTCGGAGCACAAGTATCACAACGACCCGCTAACCTACCTGGTCTTCTCATTCTTGATGACCTTCGCCACCTTTGCGATCCTTACCAGTCTTTTCACTTTCAAGTTCGCACAGAAGAGATCCAAACTTATTGCCATACCCATGCTGGCATCAGGATTGTTGATCTGGGGGATCTGGATCTTCTTCAACCTTGTTCAGAAAGCGTCCTATCCTGACGATTCTATTTTCGGGATAATCCACTGGGTTGCCGCACCACTGCTTAAACCTCTGATGGCCTTGATCGGAGTAATAGCAGGAGCGGGACTTGCGATCTTCATCTTCCTGACCGTTATCGTCAGATCATGATCATATCCCTTCAAGGACCTTACCAGAGGTGGTGTATTCACCAATAACCTTGTAGGCCAGCTCCTGTGGATCTGCAACTATCACATCTCCATTTCCAGCTTTTGCGATCCTCTTGGCAGCTTCAATGAAGGTATTATCCTCCGGCTCCAGGAGGAATATCTCGAAAGAGAGATCCGGAACCCTGACAAGGGAGCTTACCTCGATCAGTGTAAGGTCCATCGCTTTTTCAAGATCCCCTGCGATCGGGTTCCCGCTTATGTCAAGATAAGCTTCAGGAAGCCCGTCTGTGATCAGGAACAGTAAATGTCTATCTGATCTGGAACCCTCGAGCAAGGTCCTTGCAAGAGCAAAACCTTCCTGGTGATTGGTAAATCCATGGGGTTCCAGTGTCATGATCTCCTTCAAGGTAACCGGTCGGGCCCTTGTAGAAATAGATATAAGATCCACTTTGTTCCTGGGATTCTCCCTCTTTATTGCCTGGGTCAATGCCAGGACCGACCTCTTGGCGGCTTCCAGCCTGAGGTTCTCTTCCATGGAACCGCTGACATCAACAAGGATGACACCATGAAGTTCTGAAGTTGTAACCTCTCTGTGAACCACCACATCGAAGGGTTCGATCCCACGATCCCTTGGATGGTTGATACGGGCGTTCACGAGAGTCTGGAGCATATCCATCCGCGGTTCTTCTGCAATGGTCCTCATTCTTGCTTTCTCATATACTCCTGCATCTGAGATCTGCCTGCCCCTTCTATCCTTCATTCCCGAGCTTCTTCCCATAACCTCTGCAAGGATGAACTCTGAAAATTTTTCAACAAGGGCTTCGGTGATCTCCCATTCCATGGATGCATCCTCCAGAGAACTATCCATGGGTCTTTCGATATAGCCCATGAAGGAGAGGGAATTTATCAGTTCCTTCTTCATCTCCTTGTGGGTCATCTCATCGATATTCTTCTCGGACTCCTCATTCTCCTGAAGTAGTTTCTTCTCTTTGTGCATCAGCTCCTCTCGGAGCTTCCTCTCCTTTTCCTTGATATCATCCTTGGAGCGGGCAAGGTCCGATCGTTCCCTCTCCAATTCCGTTTTCTTCTTCTCGGCTGAGGATCTGACCTCTTCTCCAAGGACCTTCTTTGCTTCCTCTTTATACCAGCCTGGATCAAAGGATCGTTTGAGTTCGATCCTTCCACTGTCGTAACCGTATTTATCCGAGATCCTCTGATTCACAGCTTTCTGGAGATGGGGGTCCTCATCGATCCTCTTATCCATCTCCTTCTCCCATCGATCAAGGTCTCCCTGAATACTGGGAAATGGAAGTGATATCGCACCTTTGGGTCTTTTCTTGGAACCTCCACTCCCTTGGTCCCTGTCCTTGTCCTTTCTGCTGAAGAGCCTCTTGATCCTGCCAAGAACAGAGAGGAACTTCTTCAGGAACCATCTGAAGAAAGCTCTTATCGAATTCCAAATTTTTCTGAAGAAGCTCACTTTTTCAACATAGTCCTTTTCATATTCCCGGCCTTCAATGATACCGATCAGATCGTTGGCCAGGATCTCTCCCCTTATCTGCTCCGAAGAGAATCTTCTGAAAGATGCATCATCTTCCATGAAACCGTCATCTGTTCGGCCCTGAACTATCGCTCCTCTTTCAACGAGTCTTCTGATCTCGTCATCCATGGATTCGCGTCTTCTGGCCTGGACCTTTTCCAGCTGTTCATTGATCCTCTGGCGGATCTCTTCCATCCTCTCAGCAACAGCTCCCTGGTCTTTGGGTTTGGCAAGAAAATCATCGATGCCTTGAAGTCCCTTCTCAGCTAGACCTTTGATAAGCTGCCTCTTCTCACCGGTGGTGAGTCTGAATGGCCTGTAGACTCCCTGAGAACAGTCCGGGAGAACTACGCCTCCACCTCTGATGTGAGGGTACGGGATCCTCTCTTCACTGGTCAATGGATGGGACCTCCAAACCTACTCCGTGCATCCGAAATCCTTCATGGTGTTCATGATGGATGCTACCAGACCGAACATCTCTTCCTCGTTGGCTGGACCTCTATGCTTCTCTATCTTAGTAATGAAATCCCTGAGAAGATCACCGTCTCCACCCTTTGGAACGGTTCCGGAGCTCATGGACCGAACAAGTTTCTCTGCCCTGGAAACACTTGAGTCCAGATCCCTCTTGAAGAAGGTGCACCAGTATATCCTGAACCCTCTTTCAATTGAGAGATCCAGATTGCTCTGGAGGAATTCCCGTACTATCTCCTCGTTCCGAAGGAATGAATCTCCTCCCCTGGCCCGGATCCTTCCATATAGAGCATCCCTGACCCCTTTTTCGAAGCTCTCTTTGGTAACATCATTCTCTCCTTCTATCTCTGCGTATGCAATGGATCTCGATATCGTATCGAGAATGGTCCTATTCGACCCTACCTCAGAGAGCTCTGGAATATCAACGGAAAGGTCCCGCCATGATTCAACAACAAATACCGCTGCATGATGATATATCTCCGGGAAGAAGACCTCGTGGACCTCCCTACCCAGGGACACATCGATTATGGAACGGTTCTTCATATGGTCCTTGATGTAATCCACATAGATATTGGACAACCTGTCGTTCAGGGGTTCGTTGATGGCGTCGAGGTCTCGAAGGTTCGAGGTGGATATGGCTACGAAACGCGCGGGGAATGTTTCCCTGGACTTCGCAGGAGTAACGATACCTTCCTGAAGAGCTTGAAGCAGAACATTCTGGGTCCCAAGTGGCAATTTACCAACCTCGTCAACAAGCAGTAGTCCCCTGTTTGCTTGAAGGAGCTTACCCGGTTCCAGTACCTGGGCGCTCGTTGGGTCACCGATCTCTTCAAGTTTATGAAGATTATAAACACCGGTCAGATTGTCAGGAAAGACCTCTGATGAACCCTGAACACGGGCAAGACCGTATCCTTCTTTCAGGGTTATCACCTCAACGGGGACGCTCTTTGGATCTACCCTGGCAGGATCGAAATCCTCATCTGGAAGCCCGAAACGAAGCTCGCATGAGGGACAGCATTTCACCCGGCCCCAATATTTTGGATCTGATACCGACATCGGATCGTCCTGGACAGGACATCCTTTGACAGAGTAGACCTCCTTGGGAAAGAGGTCCCAAAGCTCCTTGGCAAGGCTCGTCTTTCCGGTTCCTGACGGACCGAAAAGAAGAATGTGGGACCCACCGACCAGAGCTGCCACAAGACTCTCCAGTACACTCCTATCAACAATGGTTGTGGGAAATAATAGTGACAAAGCCTCATCTTTGGAATAACCCTTACTCTTGAGATCCCTGATCTTCAAGATTATCTTATTGGCCAGGGCTTCCTGTGCCGTCATCGGGACATACCCGGAAGCTGCTAGCTCTTCTGCATTCTTGTATCCAACAAGACCCATTTTCCATCCTCCAATCATGTCTGCCGCGCGCTGGCTGCTGGGAACTTTGTATGAGGGCAATCATTATTATATTTTGGTCAGTTTT
>JAUVBH010000225.1 GCA_030591285.1 Thermoplasmatota archaeon | reverse complement strand
TGGTGCGGCTGGCAGGGCCTCCATCTCGGATCCCTCTGCTGCAGGTAGTGCAGGTCCGGAAACTCCCTGAACTGCAGCTCCACTTAGTAATGCCTGGAGTCTGTCCTGGGCGATCAGTGCATCATCCTGCTGCTTGGCAACCAGGGCCTCATGTGCCTGTTCTTCTGCTTCTGCGGTATCCTGGAGTGGGTCCTTCCTCATTGCGAAGAATAGGATGATGGCAAGCAGAATTATTCCGATCACTATAAGGACAATGATCAGGAAGAGTGTAGTACTAGAGCCCTCACCACCCGTTTCTATAGGGTCGATAACAATTCCTTCAACATCGATAAAGACAGTGATCTCATGTTCCTTGACCTCTCCGAAATTATCCTTCACCATAAGCTTGATGGTATAATTTCCAGTGACAAGGTATTCATGAGCAACAACTGTTCCTGCGTTGGTCAATATGTCAGATCCATCACCAAAATCCCAATCATACGAGAGTCTCTCATTTGATCCAGGGATGTGGAGGTCAGGATCGTCGGAAACCAAAGCAGTGAAAGATACTTTTTCACCTAGCTTCTGTTCCTGTGGAGCTCCGCTGGTGGGGTCCTCGATCTTGGCGTCAGTTGGAGGATCGTTGGTATTGTCCACAAGAAGTCTAACCTGAATTGTGGATTCAGAACTCGACTGATCTGTTGCGGTGATGTTGAAAACATGCTCCCCAACAAGTGCGTTGGATAGGAAGATCGACATTCTTCCTGTGTTGGTTTCGAATACAAAGTCACCATCGGGTATTATTCCCTCTCCCACGACCTCAAGGAAGTTTGTTGAGAAAGTGTATTCATCACCATAGAGTTCATCTGGATCAGATGCTCCAATAGTTATTACCTCAATTGAACCTTGAATTCCCTGGATGAGGAATATTTCACCTTGACTTATAGGCTCCTCATTGACGAACGAAATGGTTGGGGGGTCGTTAACCGCATTTACAGTGATATTGATAGTCACTGTGGGCCACTCCTCATCGTGCTGTTTTGTATCAAATGCCTCGATGATGACCTGGTCTTCACCGATCCAGTTCGGGTCAGGAATGAAGGTCACATTGTTTGTCACCTGGTCGATAACAGCCACTACATGTCTTTCTGACTTCACACGGAAGGAAAGGTCATCCCCATCACGATCCATGAATAGGGTCTTAAGGTCGATCAGATCGATACCTTCTTGATCCTCATCGATTCCAAGATCAACATATTTCATGACTGCACTGGGAGCAAAATTGACGACCTTGATGAATATCTCAGCACTCAAGCCGTATTCGATACCATCATATGGCTTGACGATGACCTTCATATCCTCTCCCTCTCTGGTCTTTTCAGAGGGGAGAACGGTCATGTTTATTCCAGAAGCAACCAGAACCCAGCTCTCCTCACGGTACGCATACCATTCTACGAGATAGGATAGCTGGTCCACAGGATCCGTATCGATGTCTGTGCTTTGGTTGAGAATGACCACGGTAATGTCATCCCGAGTCGAGACAGGAGTGAAAAGGAAACCGACCTCTGGTGTTGAGGGTGGTGAGTTCACTGTTTCGAAACTGAATATGAAGGTGTCACTCAGACCCCATGGATCGAATGACTTGATCTCTACCCAGTATACTCTGTTGTATCTTAGGTTCTTATCGAAAGTATACATTGGCTCCCTGACCACAACATCCTGAACGATATGATCTTCACCGTAGAGTTCATCCATGTAGATATTGACATTGTACTTGATCACGTCACTGTTCCAATCCCATGCCTCAGACCATCCGATCATGGGTCTTTTCTGGTGCGTTTCATCGGGAGAATGGATCGGTTCGATCGGGAATTCAGGTAATCTGTTTTCTGACAGAAGTATGGTCTTGTTCAGATCTGCGTTGAAGCTTTCTCCGCCTCCCCAGAAAGGAACATACCCATTTTTCGATACAGTTATGTTGACCGGATCGTAATCATGGGTCATTTGTCCTATCTTCACATAGGACGGGACCAATTTGGTCCAGGATCCATCTGCGACTGTCATCCCGGTCGAGATCTCATCTTCTGTTGCTCCAATTATTACGACGTCTGCAGTATCCACAGGTAGGAAGGTGAAGTTGTCAGCGACTATGAGGGACATCCACCAGTATTGCCAGAATTCAGAATCTGAGTCTATTATCGTTACTGTGTTCGATGGAATGTTAACGCTGAAGGAGTATGCTCTTGAACCATCATTGAGGCTGATGGAATCGATCACAGACGGTGATCCACCAGTACTTGCCTCTATGGTAAAGTTTGCCCCACCAACACCCATGATGCCAGCTACAAGAGAACTTGAGGTTCCTATACTTCTCAATTCTACCTGGTCTCCTCCATCGATCCTTATACCTTCACTGTTTGAAGTGAATACACAATCCTCAACTTTCAAATTTGAGACATCATTCAGCCTGAGTCCATAATTGGTGTTGCTTGTGAAGGTCTCGCCTGAGATATCCAATCCATCAACTAAGAGGTCCAATCCAACAAAATTTGAAGTATACACATTGTTTCCGATAATTGGTATGGATCCATCATCGATAATTATCCCAGTGTTGTGGTCCACGATGTCATTACCAGTTACGGTGGGATTGGATCCACTGATCATGATACCTGCAGCAGAGGTATTCAAAGTATTCCCACTGATACTTGGAGATGATCCATTCACAACAAACACATTTGCCATGACGTTTGAATACATCTGGTTGTTCGTCAGAGTATGTGATGGGCCAGTATTATCGAAAACTGCTCCATATTCCATATTGTTGTATATTTTGTTATTATCAAATAGGCAGGTTCCAGAATCATCATCCAATATCTTGATACCGCTCATTTTATTGAAAGCGATCTCGGAGTTCTTGATGGTTACTGTGGGCATCCCTATTGTAGAGCTGATACCATGATGCAGATTATCTTTGAAAGTACTTCTTTCAGCAGTTACAACGTTCGTTCCATCCGTTGTGCTATACTCATTCTGGATCAAACCGGAATTGTTGTTTCGGGAAAAGTCGCAGTCATAGAAATTTACAAGTCCTCCACCTGTGCTGGATTGAAAACCACTTTCTACATTATTTGTGAAGGATGTATTCCAAAAGTTGATCGTGGGAGTCCCATAGGTTGAACCGTAGGGTCTGAAAAAGAATCCAGATCCACCGTTATTTGAGAATGTACAATCGCTGTAGTTTCCGCTTGCTGAAATGAAGTGATAAGCACCACGGAACCCGTTGCCAATGAAATCAGAATCATAGAATTGAGGATTACTTAGTTTCCCAACGACCCAAAGGCCCATTCCCGATGAATTGCTCACCACTGTGTTCCTGATGGTCGGAGAAACTCCGGAGGTGGTATATGTGCTGTCCGGGTTTTGTGGAGAAACCGACAATCCGGTTCCCTGGCCATTGAAGATCAGGACGTTGTCAAGCAGAATGTCGCTATTCATCATCTGGATCCCTCCATTGATGTCTCCGACCGATGATGCCATTCCACCCCACATGTAGCTCAGATCGGAATCCTTTATCCATCCACTTCCTTCGAACGAGAACTTGTAATGAATACCCCATGACTCCTGCCAGAAGAATCCACCTGGATTCAACTGTTGTGTTGTGGTGTCATTCGCAGTCATATTACAATCCTTCATTTTCAGAACTCCAGAGCTATAAACCTGGATGCGGAGTCCTCCATCAGTTAGAGGATCCCACGTGAAATGAGAATTGTTCAAATACAAGGTCCCGTAGACCAGAATGTTCGCTTTCATTAGCCAGGTTACATTATCCAGTCCGATC
>JAUVBH010000298.1 GCA_030591285.1 Thermoplasmatota archaeon | reverse complement strand
CATTCAGGGCTCCAAGATAGGTTGGAGCTTCCATGATGATCGTCGAGGAGGTACCGATGAACAATCTTCCGATAAGGTCCAGTCCCTGCTGGGACCCGACTGTCACCAATACGTTATCATGATCCCCATCGATGTTCCAGATCTTCTTCAATCTGAGAGCTATCTGTTCTCTCAATTCGGGAACTCCTT
Source organism: Thermoplasmatota archaeon (assembly GCA_030591285.1). Taxonomy (GTDB): domain Archaea; phylum Thermoplasmatota; class Penumbrarchaeia; order Penumbrarchaeales; family Penumbrarchaeaceae; genus JAFGLL01. The sequence continues at coordinate 2,312 of JAUVBH010000298.1, read as the reverse complement.
CTGTAGACCCATATTGGAGAGCCCTTGTCGGCTCATTCTTCAACAGGTCACAGGCAATATCCTTGATCTTATCCACCGGGAACGCAAGTGGATTTGGCAGACCACCTGCAAAGGAGATAATATCTGGTTTCTGTGTTAATTTCAACAACTCTCGGATCACACTAGCTTTCATCCGATTTGCCCTTTGACTGAACAAGTTCTCATAGATTGGGACAGTCATCTTCTTTCCTCCATCCAATTACCTTTCGGGGGATGCTTCAATATGGGATATGGAAAGATAGTCCATTAATATATCGGTCGGTGAGATCTCCAACCAGATGGGGAATTCAGAGAGTTACATTCCAGATCGGATCGCCAACATAATGCATGGTCTTGACAGCCTTTCCCGAATCAGCCGGAGCCATTTCATTTCCCTTGATCAGGGCCTCTCCAACACATAGGGGTCTCAGATTCCTCTCATCCCTTACCCAAACAAGGTCCCCTTCTTCTATTTCTGGATCAGCTTCGGTGATACCGGGAGCCATCACGTCAGCACCATTGGCGAGATATTTTACAGCCCCCATGTCAACTGTTATCCATTTCACGGTAGGTTTCAGCTCCATGATCCCTTTCAGGGTTATCATGAATCCTCCCTTCTCCTCGACACCTATCACCTTTCCATTGACAATGTAGGCCCGCTGTCCATCCAACGTGCAGAATTCCATTTCCAGATCTTCCGGGACCTCGATCCCCCACTCCCCTTGTATCCAAGCAAGGACCTTCTTTGTTTCCTTGGATCTGAGACGAGCCCTTCGTTTGACGGTCAACTCCCTCATACCAAGAGAATGGAATGGGGGTATAAACCGTTTGGCAGTGTCCCCAGGTTAAATATTCGATTTGTCATTCACCGACATGGACCCGTTCGAATACCTGGATTCCAGGGGGCATTTCAATATCGACCCTGGACTGGAGAGGATCGAGCGGATAATGGGTAAATTCAAAGACCCTCATTTATCGATCCCAGCTGTCCACATTGGTGGGACAAATGGAAAAGGATCGACCTCTGCCATCGTAGCGGCTATTCTTGGTTCGTTCCCGCTAAAAATAGGAACCTACACCTCCCCTCATTTGGAAAGGATAACGGAAAGGATGAAAATAGACGGCCAAGAAGTTGAAAGGGAAGAACTTGCTTCGATCATGTCGGAGATATTGGAGATCGAAGATGCTGATACATTTGAAGGAGGCCTGACCTATTTCGAACTCCTGACAGCTGCCTCCTTTCTATGGATGGAGAGGAAAGGTGTTGATGTCGATATAGCTGAAGTGGGAATGGGGGGCCGATGGGATGCCACCAATATACTTCAGCCCCAGGCGGTCGCCATCGCCAGTATCTCAATGGACCACATGGAATATCTCGGGGATGACCCGATCTCAATAACTTCCGAGAAATGCGGGATAATCAAACCGTCCACTCCTGTCGTTGTTGGAGAGGTATGTACCTTGCTTGAAGAGAGGGAAAGATGTCTGAGAACGATCCTCGATGTCTGCACCCATAATGGATGTCCAGTCGTCCTGATCTCTGACCAAAAGAGCGTGAATAGGAAAAAATCACTCTTATCATCTTACAATATCCCCGATTGGAGGATCGTGTCCGTCAATAGCCAAACCAATGGTTCGGGTACATCAGCAGAGTTCATTGTCCATGGACCTGAGGGGCAAGGGCAGATGGAGCGAAAGTTCGAGCTTTTAGATGCCATGATGGGAGGCACCTACCACATACCTCTCCTTGGGAAGCATCAAGCTTACAATCTTGGTCTGGGGATCACACTTTCGATGTTGATTCTCCCTTTTGCGATCGCACACTCCAAATTAAGAGGAGGCGACCATTCGGAATTGTCCAATCTGATAACAGGTTGTGTCGATAGCTTGATATCTGAATTTTCCTGTGGAGATATGATCAATATCATTCGTTCAGGTCTTGAGCACATCGATCTGAAGGGAAGAATGGAGTTGTTGGAGATCGAAGGTAAGAAGACCTTCATAGACGGGGGTCATAACGTTGAAGCAGCCCGGATGATCTCGAATACTCTCAAAGATTCTGAACCTGGAAAAACGACACATCTACTCTTCAGTATGATGGGAGATAAAGAAGCGGCTGAATATCTCCATGAGCTCGACCAAAGTGTCGATAATTTGATACTGGCACCCCTCCCGTATGAAAGGACCATGTCCACTGGAAAACTACTCAAAGGAACCGTTATGTCAGGGATGAAATGCTGTCGCATCCATATCAGGGATAATATCCAAGATGCTATCGATCTCTGGTTATCTTG
>JAUVBH010000307.1 GCA_030591285.1 Thermoplasmatota archaeon | reverse complement strand
TCTCCATTGAACATCACCACGGTTCTCGATGTTCCACCTATCTTGCCGAATATGAAATTGATCTTAGTATCCTGTGATACCCTATATTTCCGAAGAGACCATTTGCTTTTCTGGAATTCCTTGGATAGACCCATCTCCTTCATCAGTAGTTCCTTACGGGCGAGCTCATCAAATCCCTTCTCCGGATTTATCAGTTCCATATCGTACTGGAACATGGAGGAGCCCAGGGCGGGTGTTAGGAGATTCAGTATCGGTGAAAATAGTCCTCTCACCCGAATTATCAGCCCATTATCCTTCATGAAGAGGTTGACGATGTCGGTCAGTTTCAAAAGCCGGTCCAGGTCATCGCTGTTGTCGACAGTCACTACAAGTTCATAGTATGAACAGTAGGACATCTTTTCCTGTTCTGGAGGGGTCCAGTTCTCGTCATCCCCCACCAAATTGGTCAGTATTATTTGGATACCTTTTTTCTCTGCAATAGACCAGATCCCCTGAAGGTCCTCAATATGTACCCCTCCAGGTACCTTGATATACGGAAAACCGATCTTAACGGCTTCCTTCAATATTCGAATGGCGTTCCGATAAAGGATCGGATCCCTTTGGCGATCAACTTTATTTGCACACTCTACATTGATAATCACCCTGCTTTTCAGGAAAGTGCTGAGTTGGATCAACATCACTCCAATCCTGGTAAATCCTTCAGGGGTGTCCAATCTCGCCAGAGATGAGATGTCGATATCGAATAAAATACTTTTATCACTCCTGTGGATGTAGAACTTCTTCCTTATCCTCTCCACGGATCTTTCCCTGATCGTAATCATGGGCGAGGGGGGTGATTCGCTTTCCATGTAGAGAGCTCCAAACAAGGTTTTCAACTTTATATCGGTATTGGAGGTTTTGGCTCCCCAACCCTCCATCCTCTCTTTTGATCGAATGATCTGGTTTGTTACTGTTTCAGTATTCGATGATCTGGTTTCTTCTATACCTGATTGACCAGGAACGATTAATATGTTGTTGCTCGACTTCTCCTGTTGAACCAACTTAATACCCATATCCGGACCTTGATTAATATCTACCGGATTATAAAAAAAGAATCACAGGGGAAGCCGTGGGCCTTCCCCCTGATGAGGATCGGAGTCCTCTGTTGTTTTAAACCTGACGCCAGTTCAATCTAAGCTCTTTTGCAGCAAGAACCTCATCAACCCTCGCAACGGATGTCCTTCTTGGAGATAGATCGAAATCCTCGGCTGTCGCTGTCTTTGCGATATCTATCATCGCATCCGAGAATTTATCCAGCTCCTCCAGCGTCTCTGTTTCGGTAGGTTCGATCATCAGTGCCTCGCTGACGATAAGAGGAAAGTAATTCGTCGGTGGATGCAGACCTCTTTCCGCAAGAAGTTTCGCCACTGATCTGGCTGAACCGCCCTTCTCTTTAAGGGAGTCGGCCGTGGATACAAATTCATGCTTGGTCTTCCCCGGGAATGGAACAGGATAGTACTTCTCGATCCTGTGTCTGATATAATTCGCATTCAGCACCGCGATCTCGGATGCCCTTTTCAATCCCTGGGCCCCCATTATCTTGATATATGCCCATGCCCTGATCAATACACCTACGTTTCCGAAATATTCCTTAACCTTTCCGATCGAACAGGGAAGATCGTTATCCAGCTTATATTTGTCACCATCTTTGATCACTAACGGGACCGGAAGATAATCCCTGAGTTTCTCTGTCACACCAACTGGACCGGAACCTGGCCCACCGCCACCGTGGGGAGTGGCGAAGGTCTTGTGAAGATTGAAATGCATTATATCAAAGCCCATATCGCCTGGCCTTGTCTTACCCATCAGGGCATTTAGATTCGCACCATCATAGTAGAGTAAGGCTCCAGACCTGTGGCATTCATCCCTTATCTCAAGTATCCTCCTTTCAAAGATGCCCAGGGTGCTGGGGTTGGTGATCATGAAAACAGCCGTCCTCTCGGACAAAGCATTCTTCAGTGCCTCGATATCCACCTCTCCATCCTCTCCGGATTTGATCGTTATCAGTTTGAATCCGGCCATTACCACGGATGCCGGATTTGTCCCATGTGCGGAATCCGGAACGATCACCTCATCCCTCAACTGACCGTTCATCTCATGGTATTTCCGTGCTATGAGAAGACCTGTGAATTCTCCCTGAGCACCTGCAGCAGGCTGAAGTGTTGTTGTGTGAAAACCACCGATCTCGGAAAGATACTCCTGCAGCTCATAAAGAATCCTCAATAGTCCCTGAATGGTATCATCTGGTTGTCTCG
>JAUVBH010000149.1 GCA_030591285.1 Thermoplasmatota archaeon | reverse complement strand
GATTTCAAGGGTGTTGTGATCAACAAGGTGGATGATCCTGAAGATTTCATGACCATCCATGGGGAGACCTTCAACGAGCTGGGTGTGAAGATCCTTGGAGTGGTCCCATATTTGAATGATCTAAATTTCTTTACAATGGAGCACATTTCCAATGTTCTATTTGCTAAGATCGTGGCAGGAGGGAAGGGGATCTCAAATATCGTCAAGAACATCCTTGTCGGCGCGATGTCAGGGACCAGGGTCACTGAAAGTCCTATTTTCAACAAGGAAGATAAACTGATCATCACTTCTGGAGATCGGAGCGATGTGATCCTTGAAGCTCTTGATTCAGCGACAGCTGGGATTGTTCTGACGAATAATATTGTCCCCTCATCACTTATTATCTCGAAGGCTGAAGAAAAGAACATCCCTTTACTGCTCGTTCCTGGAGACACTTTCAAGACAGCAAAGATGGTGGATGAGATGGAGAAATTGCTTACGGTAAAGGATATTCAGAAAATAGACCTCCTTGCAAAGGAGATCAAGGAAAACATAGATATTGGAGCAATCTTGGATCGACCGAATATTTTAAGGACAACATCTGTTTCTTCCTTTTGAAGCATAGTGTGGATTTGGCTATAATATCGACCCCAAGGTTAAAGTCAACAGCGGGTATACGTGGTCAAGTTACTCAATGGTGGAAGAAGGAAAGGTGACCTCATGGAAATCAAAGTTCAGAACATAGTAGCATCCGTCGTGACCAACGAAAGTTTCGATTTGAATATGATCTCCAGTAAACTTGAAGGCTCCGAATATTCACCGGAGAGGTTTCCGGGTCTTATTTACAAATTGAAGGATCCTAAGACAGCAATTCTTATCTTCACAAGTGGAAAACTCGTTGTTACTGGAGCAAAGACCGTGGACAAGGTCTACGAAGCGGTGGATAAGTTGCAAAAGAACCTTGAGGATATTGGAGTGAAGATCAAGGGAGAGCCACAGATCAAGATACAAAATATCGTTGCAACCTCAGATCTTCATCAGGAGATCAATCTCAGTGTTGTCGCAACTACCCTTGGTCTTGAAAGTGTAGAGTATGAACCGGAACAATTCCCCGGTCTGGTCTACAGGGTCCGGGACCCAAAAGCTGTGGCATTGATATTCAAGACAGGAAAAGTGGTCTGTACCGGGACTAAAAATGTAAAGGAAGTCGATGCCGCCCTTGGAATGATCAAAAAAGAGCTTAAGAATGCAGGTTTGATATCCTAGATCGACCTGTTCCTTTCAAAATATGCCTCCCTGAGGTCGATCCTGCTCTTTCCCTTCGAGCTATTGCATATGCTCAGATTCTGGATTTGTGGGTAGAATTATGGTGCTATCCACGGATAATTAGTTATATGGTCTATGAGTGGGGTATCTATCGCCAACTTATTGGCGTATGGAAATATTAGTATGTATGATGATAGAAGAGGAGGAGGTTTTGATCGACCACCTCGAGAAATGCATGACGCAGTTTGCGCAGAGTGTAATCAGAAAACGCAGGTTCCTTTCAAGCCATCAGGCGACAGGCCGGTTTATTGCAGGGAATGCTATCAGAAGAAGAGACCAGCCAGATATTGATCTTGTCAATGTCTTTTTGAAGACTCAATAAAATAGTTATTACTTAGTTCTTAACTGGATTGATCTTACCGCAGGACCTTTTCCTCTGATCCATCGAAGGATCAGGTCCGTTTCCATTTATTATCGATCAATTTGAAATTTTTTTCTTTTGGGAATTCATTGTATATGGTTGGAGTTTGGTGTATTCAATCTCAATAGAAACCCTCATTCCTCACCAGGGGTCACATCATTGTCCTTTCTGAAGAACAGGATGATGATCAGGACCAAAAGTAGGATCAATACAGATCCAAGGGAGATATACAAAAATATCGATGTTTCTTGCTTTTCATCTTTCTTCTCCTCCTCATACTCGGGAGGGATTATCTGAGGAATATCTACCACATGTATGATCTGCCTGTTTTCAGCAGAGTTCCCAGCCGCATCGACAATTATCAAGGTCACAGTGTAATTTCCTGCGGTGTCGAATGTCAGAAAGATGATCGGAGTGTAGTATTCATCATCTCCAACTTTCCAGGTCCAGTTCACGATCCCAACATTATCGTAACTCCCACTTCCATCGATCCTAAGTTGGGTCCCACTAACAACCTTCTGACTATCCGGGAGGACCAATGTACCAGGTTTCGTTGTATCAAGGACAGTGATATTTATCGTGTCTATGGCATAGTTGCCGGCTTCATCACTGATCACCACCGTTATGACATAGATCCCTGCATATCTGAATGTGTATCTTGGATCGGAACCCAGGAGAGTTATCGGTTCCTCATCCTTGAAGGCCCATTCATACCTGACAATACCTACGTTGTCTGAACTTCCACTTCCGTCGAAATGGACCACATCCCATTGTCCAATTGTGAGGTCGATCCCTGCATACGCAAAAGGATCTGTTGTGTCATTGACCGTAATATTGAAATGGTCCAATGCCCAGTTCCCATTTGGATCGGATACATTGAATGTGACAGGATAGATCCCTGCATTGTGGAAAGTATAATTTGGAGAAACTCCAGACAGACTGATCTGCTCCAGATCACAGAAACTCCAATTGTATGATAAAATTCCGCTCTCATCGAAACTTCCACTGCTGTTGAAGACCACCAGGGTATGCTGATCAATGATAATGTCAGATCCACCGTTTGCATAGGGTTTCACTTCATCATAGGTCACATTGATCCAGAATAGGATCTCTGTTGATAGGTTGACCTCATTGGTAACTTTTAAAGTGACCCGATAATCACCGGGGATGTCGAATCTGAATCCTGTTTGGTTCTTATGAAGCACCTTTTCAGATCCATCATAGAAGAAGATCCAGTGAAAATCCGTGATCATTGATTCTTCGTCAGTCCATTCCCCTGCTACCAGATCTACATACGTCCCACTCTCAACCTCTCTATCAAGGTCAAGCCCTGTAGGGGGGATCGGTGAAGTAGTGTCGATCGTGATCCGTTCCAATACTGTGATATCCACCTCATCAGAAGCATTGTTCCCTGCAAGATCCTGAACAATGAGTTGAACAGAATATTCCCCTGCTATCGTGAAATTGAATTCCACGATCTCACCGAAGATCTCTACATCACTTCCATCGAATTCGAAAGACCATGTGAAATTGATGATGCCTCTATCATCTTGACTTTCACTACCATTCAATTCAACAGTGGTCCTCTCGTAGACTGTGATGTCATCTCCTGCATCCGCAATAGGGGGTGTGTTGTCAGCATTCCTCAATGGATCGAAGATCGGAAATCTATCAGAGATGTTCCTAATGGTATCGATCACATAGGGAGTGTCCCAGACCTCGCCAATCGGTCTCGCTGTGGGATACCGGTCCAAGATATCGGACCAGTAGTTGCCGGTCTCACCATCATCCCAGGTATTGTTCTCTCCGTTATCCTTGGCCTGTACCTTTCCACCATCTGTGAAGAGGAACTGATTGTGGAAGATCTTGTTATCATTACAGGTTCCATCTGCAATAAGGGCCCCGAGATCATGGTTCTTGGAGAAATTGTTGCCAGCTACCAGATTGTCATCTGAGTTGACCCCAATTGCTACCCCTACATCGTTTTTCATGAAAAGATTGTTGGAGATCAAATTGGAACCTGTTTGCTGCCATGGGTAAACATATGTTGGAGTCTCGTTGAAAACGGTTTCAGCTGCAGCTCTCTGTAATGCCAACTTTCTTGCACTATTGATGGTCAACGTATCCTTCAAACCTACAGGGGAGTCCCCTGTCAATGTAGCATAGATAACACAAGCTGCAAGATAACTGCCTAAAAGTGATGGATGGCTGCTATCTCCACTATACAGATCATAGAACAGTGTTCCAGGAGAGGTTGGGTCACCTGTCTCATTTATTTCATCATAAATATGTTTGAAGGCAAGTCCAACCGGAGCAATATATGCTGGTCTGTCAACTGTTGATACATTCTCGGCGAAGGCTCGATAACCGTTCTCAAGATGTGTCTGCATGGAAAGGAAATCAGGATACCTCCAACTATTGCTTGGATCTCCGAACCTTCGCCCCCAGGTCATGAGGAAAACGGTTTCAGCCCCAACATTCTTGATCTTGGAATTCAGGACCTTTGCTCCTTTAAGACTATCCTTCCAATACGATGAAGAAGTCGGGAATCCAGGTATCTGGCTCTGGTCCTGCAGCAGTACATGGTCCCATTGAGTTCCGCTATTGAGAGTTACGTTCCAATTGTGTCCAGGTGTTTGTGTAAAGCTGGCATGATTTGAAAGGTTCAAACCACCGTTTGTAAGTCTGACCGTATTTGGGTCTGGAATTGAGTTCCTTGATATCTGTCCAACAAGTTGATCCAGATTGTTGCTGTAGGTGTAGCTGTTCCCCATGATCAGTAGATCCCTTGGATAGTCACCTATGAAGGACCCATAGATATTATCGTCAAATGTACAATGTTCAACGGAGTTGTTATTCCCGTTCAATCGAATTCCATAAAGGAGGTTTGAGAAGGTACAGTTCTTGATCTCAGATCCATCCGAAGATGACAGATCAATTCCCGAGTATTTTTGGTTGATATTGGTGATCATGAGCATGGAAATGTTCACATTATCTGCCAAAACGACCATGGAATCTCCCAATCCATTTCCATTGATAGTGGTGGTTGAACTTCCATTCCCGATCAATGTGATGGACTTATTGATAACGACATTCTCAAGATAGGTTCCATCCCATATCAGTACTATATCACCGGGATCCGCTGAATCCACTGCATCCTGAATGGAAATATGGTCCTGCCCTCCTGTTCCATCAACTATGATAATATCGGAAGGACGTGGTACCGAAAATTCACCGTCCAAAACAGGGAAGATCAGTATTCCCGGTAGGATGAAAATGGCAGTCAGGAACAGAGATCTCAACATTGGGATTTCCACCTTGGATTT
>JAUVBH010000230.1 GCA_030591285.1 Thermoplasmatota archaeon | reverse complement strand
GAACATGATGGACCTCACCGGGGAGACATATGTTGCCATTGTCGATGAGGATCATAGATTCCTGGGAGTGGTCACCCACTCCAGCATCGTAGATTTCATGGAAAAACCTCCAAGCAAGATGCATACAGGTGATTTCCATGGAGAGAAGGTACACAGGGACCAGTCGGTCTCATCCATTGTTCAGGTTCCAAAGACCCTCAAAAGAGACTCTTCGTTGGAAGATGTTGTGAACCTTATGCTCAAGTTGAAGGTACCAAAGGTCTACATCATGGACGAAGACCATCTCGTAGGTTCCGTTTCAGAGGTTGATATACTCGAGATTCTTCTCAGACAAGGCAGGAGAAGAGGACCTCTCGTCCAGATCGCAGGGATCGAAGATGCAAAGTTGATGGATGCATCCGACCTCGACATCATTATCGCCAGGAACCTGTCCAGGATAGGCAAGATCTCCGATGTGAATGCGGTTACGGTCAGGATCAGACATCATCATCATGATACCGATGACGACAAATACACTGTGAATGTGAAACTGTCGACCAGGACCTCAGTTTATTCCAGAGAAGCATACGACTGGGACCTCAAGATAGCGATGAACACAGCATTCGAGAACATCGAAAAGACCCTGAAGAAAGAGATAGGGAAGAAGAGAAATCATTAGTTCATATCTTCCAGTAGGATGCAATGGTATCCTTGATCTCCTTTACCCTATCGGTATCCCCGTCTACGTCCCGGATCTTGTTGAACCTGATCTCGGTTGGAACATCATCATTTGTAGCCATGGCCATGGTCCTTCCGAAGGTCTCGGCAAGAGCATACGTATGATAACCACCTTCAAGTTCGAAGCATACCTTACCACCTATCTCCTTCTCTCCGAGTTCCATCAGGGCCCTGGTCAGATCAAGATACCCTGGTGTGGAAAGAGAGAGTGTTGTCAACGGATCCATAAGGTGTGAATCTCCTCCCAGTGAAACTATCAACAGATCAGGATCGAACTCCCGGATCACCGGTATCACGATCTCATCGAAGGAGGATGAGAATGTTCCATCACCGGATCCTCCTGAGAAGGGCAGGTTAACGGTTTTCCCAATACCTTTTCCACTACCAACATCACTCTGGTGGCCTGTCCCCGGAAAGATCCCCCATTCATGGGTTGAGATATACAACACCGAGGGATCATCGTAGAAAATATCGTGTGTCCCGTTACCGTGGTGAGCATCGATATCGATAATCACGACCTTTTCCACATCCTCAACTTCCTTTTGGGCCATTCTGGCAGCCAAAGCTGCATTGTTGAAGTAGCAAAATCCCATGGAGTAATTGGATCCAGCATGATGACCGGGCGGTCTTGGTATAGCGAATGTAGGTCTTTTCTCGTCAATGCATTGCCTGACAGCTCCGAGGACGCCGCCGGCTGCCTTCATGCAGTATCCAAAGGTCTCATCGGTATGAAATGTGTCCGGGTCCATGTATCCCACACCGAAATCCCTTACCCGATCGATATGAGGGATGGAATGGACCAATTGAAGATCGTTCTGTGTGATCTCAACAGGCTGCTTCAATTCAACAGACAGCGAGTTCTCCTTGACGAATCTCATGATCTCTTTGACCCTTTCAGGAGATTCCGGATGTCCAGCTCCCTGTGAGTGTCTTTCATAGTCCTGATGGTAATAGAGAGGAACCGGTCCAGGGGGCATAAGTGGAAATCCAAAAGAGGATAATTAAACCTATTGGGTTAGGTTGGTCCCTCTGATCGATCTCTCATTCTTCTCATGTTGATCAGGAAGAATATGAACGCTCCAATGGATGCGGCAAAGGCCAGGTACATGGGACCTTCGAAAGATGAATCAGGCAAAAGCTGGATAATTACCAAAGACAAAAGGGGACCCATCAGAGATGACAATGAGATGGATGAGTTGAGAAGTCCTGCTGCGGTGGCCCTTTCTTTATTTCGATCCAACATGATCCGAAGGGAACCCACATAGAGGTTTGCCCAGGAGAAACCCAGCAGGATCTGGGTCAAAAGAAAGAGAGGGAATTTCTGAATTATTGTGAATGAGAAGAATGCCAGACCCGAGGTCAATAGCCCGATCGCGATAGAAACATTGGGTTTCAACTTGTCCCCGATGAGATACATGGAAGCGAACTGGGTAAGTGCATTTGTTGCCTGGACGATACCTATCTCCCAGAAACTAAGACCGATCTTCTCGTAGAGGAAGATCGGCCAGAGGACCCAGATTGCAGCTGCTGTGGTATGTCTTATGATGAATGGAAGCAGGACCCTGTAGTTCTTTCCGATCATCTTGAAAGGGAAAAGAGGTGTTTTGATACTTACCTCTGGAATTGGATCCAACCTGAGGGCTACGATCAGGGACAATGCCACAAGAACGGCTCCGAATATGAATACGGACCAGACCCCGAATTGCTGTGCGACCAATCCGGAAAGCAGAAGGGCAACACCCCATCCGAGGGCTCCGAAGGATGAGAAACGCCCCATCTTCGCCTTTGCCTCGAATGCGTAAGCAGCCAATGCAGCTGGGAACATTCCAAACCCGATACCTGCAAAGAAACGATACGACAGGAACGAGAACAGATCATGCGACAACGCCTGGGTTGCGGTGAAGAACACCAGGGAGAACAATCCAACGATGAGAACCTTTCTTTTTCCGTATCTATCTGCAAGCCTACCGAAAGCATATGCAGAAAAGAATGTAGCCGTGGAATACAAGGTTGCCATCAAAGTGATATGAAAATTCGTCAGTCCTGCTTCTCTGGCATATATCGCTATGTAGGTGAAGGATGCGAGAAAGGCCCCACTTGCCAGGACCTGGATGGCAGCGATCCTTTTGAACACGATGTCTCTATTGAAAACTTGGATAAAACCCTATCCCAAGATTACGCTTCCAGGACATCTCTTGCCTTTTCCAGGAAGGATTGGGCCATGTCAAAAGCTGATTGTTCCAGGAGCATCTTCGCTTTCTCGATATACTCCCTGGCCTCCAGATATCCTTCCTTGCCAGCCCTGTCCTTGAGCTGTATGTTCAGATCCGTTAAACTGGAGGTGAGCTGGTTGACACGAAGGTGCTTCTTCGCATTCTTGGTAATGGAATCGAGCTTGTTGGCGATCTTCCGGGCCTTGATATATTCACCCTTCCAGAAGGTCTCTTCCACCTGTTTCAGGAGATACTCCTCGTATGAAGCATCAACCTCGTTCTTTTTCAGATCGTCAAGGGAAGCCCTGAGCTCAATGATCATCTTTGGTATATCACCCTTGATCGTCTCCTGCTCCAGCTTCTTCAGAATGTCCTTTGCCTTTCTGGAATAGTTGATCGCCTCGATGGGTCTATCGGTTCTCAATCCCTGCTGGGCGTGAACGAGGAGCTCCTCGATCTGCTTCTTGAAGAAACGCTCCTTCGGGGACCTTGGATCCGATGGGAACAGAGCCTTCATGGTCCTTGATATGTCCTCGATGGTCTCTTCGACTTCCTCTTTCAACCGATCCTGAGGTGATTGGATCGTTGCCATAACCTCATTGCAGAGGTTCATGACCGTTTCATACTCTCCGATGGCAAGGTTGGACTTAGCCTGCTTGACCAGCAATTGTGCCTTCTCCATATCCTTGCCTTTTTCCTCTTCCTGCTTCATCTTCAGCCATACCTTTTGAAGGCTGTCGATGGCCAGTGAGTATAGTTGGGGAACGTTGTCCTCCAGAACCCCTTTCTTCTTCTCTTTTGCTGCTATCTCCTTTTT
>JAUVBH010000218.1 GCA_030591285.1 Thermoplasmatota archaeon | reverse complement strand
GTCCGGCGTCCTGAAGAGCAGTTGATCGGTTTGCAAAAGGACTCATCGGGTAAATTGTGGGCGATGAGCCGCAAGCATGTATACCGGGGAGATGCGCACGGGAACTGGCATGAGTTCAATACCGGTGGGGTACTGCGCGGCATCATGAATGGCATGAGCTTGCTCGATAATCGGCCCTGGTTTGCGGCCAGCAATTCCATTTTGCGAATCCCATCCGATGTCGACCAGGAACGGAGATCAGGTCATCGATCCCCTGTTCATCAACAGGCGTCATGACAGGACCGCCCTTTTTCATAGCCTGCCCAATATAGTCATAGGTCACCAGTGAATTATTGTTGTACATGTCCGAGTATTGATCTGCCGTGAAATAGTAAATGGTCCCATCGATGTCCCTGAACACATAGAACAATGACGCTTCAGGATTGAAGAACGTTCTGGTATCTTTGATCCTTCTCTTGAGAAGGAAATATGTCAATGCGATAACCGCTCCCACGATCAAGATGATCAATATCACGAAAATAATTATGAGTGGAACATTCACTTCGTTGTTCTCGATATTGGTAACGGAATAATCCACTCTTATCTTCACCGTTGCATTATCCCAATCATCAAGGTCCCCATCCTGTTGTTCGTTGTAGAACAGAATGGACATCTCCGAGTTCCTTGGGTTCTCAATGATCTCTCTATCGATCCGATCAAGCTTCTCGTTTATGAATATCGCATCGTTCTTAGCAAACTCAATTGTGGGATTCCTCCTTGCCTTTGCGCTTTCAACGATCAGGACATCTATCGGCCTCTCCTGAAATGAACCATTGGAAGTTTTCTTGTAAACTACTGTCAATTCCAGAAGATCTCCTTTCTCATCAAAATCATCGAGTGGGAACCACCTCGGAGCACCAGGAGGTACTTCATACGGATCCAATGTAACTGCCTCTGATGTTTCAGGAACCGCTGCTATCGCTAAAATGGAGATCAACATGAAGAGCAAAGCTACAGATAGGATCTTGAAACGCATGACGTAAACACCCCTGAGGTTCAAACCCGCCATTAATCCAGATAGAAATATAAATACAATTGCGTCCCGGAGGACGCAACTACAGGTTGATCATCATCACTCGCGTCCGAAGAAGCCTCTCAGGACAGGATGCATTTCCATCATCTGCTCTTTACCTATCTCCTCATAGAGCCTGATAATGATACCTACGGTTAGCAGGACACCTGTACCCGAAGTAGACCCCACGGTACCAACCATGTCAGCTAACGCTGCAAGTAAACCTACAAAAGCACCGGAGATCACCGTGACAGTTGGGATATACCTGTTAAGAACCTTCTTCAGCACTCTGGGATCCCTTCTGAAACCGGGTATCCTCATTCCAGAGTTCTGGATCTGTCTCGCGACAGCCTCCGGCCCCATGTTGGTCGTTTCTATCCAGAACTTGGCGAAGAGGATGGAACCTCCCACCATCAATCCCCCGTACACAAGTACGTGCAGTAGCACCTGATAGAACTCGTGGTCTCCAACGTATCCACTATACCGGTCCCAATTTATGATGGGTAAAAGCCAGCTTTGAAGCCCATCTACCCTTGAGACATACCACGCAATACCACCCGCCGGTGATGTGGAGCCTTGATCGTAGAAACCTATCCTCCAATTGTTCCCGATGATAGGTATGGTGGACAATTTTCCATGGTTCCAAAGCAGCAAGCTGAACATGTTAACGTTGGCAAGTAATGCCGACATCAAGATAACAGGGATATTTGACGCATAGATGAGCCTGATGGGGTATCTTCCCCTGGCTCCTCTCGCCCTTGCATGTGAAAGCGGAAGCTCTATCTGAGAGCTCTCAACATAGGCAACAACGAAGAAGATCACGATGGTCGAAACCAGAGCCACCAATGGGTTCGGCGGACTCAGGAACAATGTCTCGAAACCTCCGGCTGTTAGGTCACGTAAACCACCTGATAGATTTTCGAGGACATACCAGGTCTTGGGAAGGGTTCCCGCAGGAACCGCACCAGGATTGGCAACTGGGAAATTGTATCTTGATGCGATATCATCTCCCAAAGGCAGCCATGAAAGTGTTCCCTGGAAGATCGATTGTGATACACCGGCTGCAATGAACATCGATATACCTGAACCTATACCCCATTTGGATACAGCTTCATCCATCAGGAACACCAGGTAAGAACCGAATATCAGTTGTCCGATGATAACTACCTTGGCCCAACCGGCTCCGATATCTCCCATCCATCCGTTGGATGACGGTTCCAGATATCCGTATACCTGAGGAACCGACTCTACAAGGATCATCACAAGGACCAGAACCTTCTGGACACCCTGATAGATCGCCTTGTCATCAGCTTTCTGAAGGTCGAGGTTAATTATCTTCGCCCCTGAGAACAGCTGCATTATGATCGAACCTGTAACTATAGGTCCGATACCCAGATGCATCAAAGAACCATTGGCTCCAGCCAGAATGGCCCGAAATTCCGAGAATATATCAAGACTACCAGGTGATAGACCATAGATCGATACATTGCTCAGGAAGAAATAGAGGATCAATATTCCAAAGGTCCAAAGCATCTTTGTCCTGAACCTGACGTGGCCCTCGGGCTTTTTCACAGCGGGCCATTTATCAGCGACGGGTTTCAGACCGTATAATTTGGAACCTGTTCCCGAATAGGTTATCATCATCCCCACGAGGATGAAGGCAGCTCCAATTAACAGACCTATCAGAATGAAAAGTGAAAGCTCTGCTGGTTCTGTAAGATCAGCACTATTTCTAGTCCAGTAGAAATAGAGGCCTACCATTACTGCTACATAAGCAATGGCCACCCAGATAGCCCTTCTGTAATCCCTTTCTATCGCCATGTTGATCGCACCGGTCTTACTCTGGACAGGTCTCCCCAATTACCCTTCTTATATTAAAAGATTAAAGAGAAAGGGAGGTGACCCATCAGTTTTCTTGAATGGTAACGCTACCTCCGGCAGCCTCTACCTTTTCAATAGCCGTCTGGGAAGCAGATTTGGTGAGGATATGGACCTTCAGGTCGCCTATGGATCCGCCACCGAGGAGTTTTGAGACTCCCAGTTTTGGAAGGTCGATATCATATCCACCGCTCTTCTTCTTACCTGCACCACCTTCGACGATGGAGGAGATGTTCTCCCTTATCGTTGACAGGTTAATGGTGATATCCGCTTTGACAACGGATTGAGGTCTCTTGAACCCATGCCTGCCAAAGTAATCCTTTCCGTAATACTTGATAACATGGATGTAGCGATGCTTGTGATTTCCAGCCATACCACGGCCTCCCCTCTTTCCAGCACCCCTCCTGGCCTTGATGCCATGGCCATGTGTCTTCTTTCCTCTCATCTTCTGGGTCTTTTTCACCATGGACATCACCTCAGATCATCCTCTGGAGCAGTTTGTTTATCTCCTTGCCCCGATAACCAAGAGCACCACCGATCGTGAACGCCCTCTTGATTCCCTCATACCCACCCTTTCTGGGCGGATTCAATCTGAAGACCGGGTTGAGTCCCTCGATCTTCCTGTGGCTGAAGGTCCCCTCTGAGACAGCTATGGAAAGCTCATTGAGGTCCTTGAAATCCGTATTCTTCTTGACATATTTGTCAGTCATTCTCTGGTTCTCTTCAACCTCGGACCTATCCTTCAGAAGAGAAGCCATGGTATCCGCTTCGACCTCTCCCCATGTGATGTAATCCTTGGCTCTCTTGAGCATCCCCTTATACTCAGGTGTCTCCGGGATTATAATACAATGATTAACCTTGTTCAGGCGGAGATACTTCAGGGTCTCCTTGATCTTGGGTTTGACCCTCAAGGTTCCCCTTACTCTTACGACGGCGAACGTCACTGGTCCTCACCTCCGAGATCTGGATCGATGGAGACCATCTTCGTAGGTCCAGACACGTGCTTGAGCTGGATCCTCTGGGATTTCTGTACCTTTACAAGGTTT
>JAUVBH010000274.1 GCA_030591285.1 Thermoplasmatota archaeon | reverse complement strand
CGAAAACGAAATTAATCCTTCTCTATTCCATATCAATTTGTCATCTCCTCTCTAATAATTCCAAGTAGATGAAAAAATTATTTGATTAACGCTCATTATTGCTAATCAAATTGTTTCATTTAGAATTTCCTTCTTCCGCCAATGTCGGAGTTGTTCGCAAGGCCGTTCATGATCCTCAACTCTATCCGTTCATCGTCCTGGAGACATATGAAATTTCTGTTCGAATATCTCACATGATCAAAGCTGCTCCCCGGTACCAGGTTCCGTAAGATCCTCCGATGCAATAATATCCCCGGGAGGGGAGTGCTCGGTATCGTTTGTATCCATCTGCTGGATCTCCTGTTCCTGGTCCGGATGTTTCTCAACTGATGGATTCCCAACATCCTCAACACCGATCTCCTGAGGCTGTTGACCAGATGAGTCACCATGGAGCCCATAGTCGACCTCAACCGGGGTCCAGTTGTAGTCCATGCGAACATTGGCAGGTTCCTGGCTTTCCGTAATATCCTCCTGCTCTTCAGGGGCCTGTTCATCGTTCTTCCCTCTTCTGCTTCGAATGAACAGCAGAAGAAGAATTATTCCAATGATGGCCAGTAAGATCGACACCCCTGCTATCAGGAAAAGGGCAATTGCAGGTTCTTTTTCTTCTTCCTTCTCACTTTCCAGTTCGAAGGTGAGCGATATCTCCGAATATCCCCCCTCACTGTCAGCCACTCTGAGTGTCAGTATATTAACGCCTTCCCCGAAGGAGATGGAGGCCGTGCTTCCATTACTGATCAGTGAACCACCAAGATACCACTTATACGTGAGTTTTACCCCATCTTCCACGTCACCCGCAGATCCGAAGAACTGATACTCCTCACCAACGACGGAGACCTCCTGGTCGAAGGAGATGTTCAGATCGTGTGGATCATCATTGATTGGATCCATGGTGACCTCGACTGATATCCAAACCGTCTCTATACCATCTGTGGCCCCTACCCATATTTCCTGTTCACCGAACCAATCCCGCTCGGGAATGATATCTATCGTATCGGAGAGGTTGAAAATCACATCCATTACCACATCGGCATTGATCTTGTAATTCAGTTGATCGCCGTCAATATCCGAAAACCACGAGCTGATATTGATCCCCAAGATCGGAATATCCTCTGGTGAGTTGAATTCCCTCTTGGATATCGCGACAGGTGGGTCATTTACCGGATTGACCGTTATAAGTGCCTGAATGGTTGTCTCATCAAGGGTGTCATTTGCAGTTATCTGAATACTCTCCTCACCATTCCAATCAGGATGAGGGGTGATCTCCACGAACCCATCCTCGATCAGCCTTACGGATATGTTCTCGGAACCATTCACCCTGTAAGTGAATTCCTCACTATCTATATCCGAAAACAGATCTGCGACGTTCAGTGCTTTGTTCACAGAGTCCTCAGTGACCACAATTCTAAGATCCTCATCTATCAGCCTTGGCGGGTCATTTACATTCTCGATCAGGAATGAGATGTTATACCGGTTCTTAGTGAGGTTCTGATCGCTGATGTGCAGTGATATGTTCCTATAACCCACAAAATCGGGTATAGAGGAGATCTTCAATTCCAATGTTCCTTCATCGAACGTGACAACGGGCGATATTGAGGATAGTTCAATAGAACATTCCTCACCATCTAGTTCGATGATCTCTAAAGGAAGCGAGTAATCAGTATCCTCCAGAAGATGAATGACGGTTTCATTCAAGGTGATATTGATGGCCCCTAAACTTGTTATCAGGGGCAGATCGTTCGTGGGCTCGACCACAAGCTTGAAACTGCCCAGATCGAGATGATTATCATCACCTGTCCCATAGATCCCATCACTTCCCTCATCAGAACAGGATACTGAAAAAACAAGTTCGCCAAACCAGTTCTCGATCTGTTGTTCGAACTCTATATATCCATCGACAACTGAAGCTGAAACTGCTCCGGTGTCACCGGTCTCTTTTATCTGATAATGGAGTCCCGAGGCACCCTTATCATCGAAAACATAGTAGTTCAGATCCAGTACTGGCACATGGTCGGGTCCATCCTCCGGAATGGTCAGGTCTGGGATCGTTTCGATCACCTCTGGCGGGTGGTCGCTCAGGGTGAGTTTTCTGTAATGTAAAGACCCCTGGAACAGATCACCCTCCTCGATCCATGTGATGTGCATCCCGTTCCTTCCGTCATAGGTTATCTCCGGATACTTCTGCTGGCCCTCGGCATCATCGTTCAACCTTACCGGCTCCTCGAACCCGTCGATACCATTCGAATACATCAGGTATATCTCCTGGTTGTCAAGATCGTCCTTCAAGGAGTAGACCAGATAGATCCCGCCCCAGTGGTCCGTCTCCAATTTGGTATTATTGAGCAGGTCCTCATATATTACATCGGGATCTGAAAAGGATATGTTATCATGACCTTTCATGGAATAGTATGTCCGGTATAATGGTGCCTGGGACCAGACAGCATGAACGTTATGTTCACGGTCTATGGCGAACACCGCTCTTCTCGACAGGTCCGGATCCGAACATACGGGTAAAGGATCCGAGAAAGAAATGCCGTTGTCGGTGGATATCGACAGATAACTGAACTGGTTCGTGTCGTTCAGGATGTATATATTACCCACGTCATCGGTCTCTATCCAGAATCCATGAGAGAAACCCATTTCCCGCGGTTCCTCGAATGTCTTCCCAAGGTCCCTTGATACAATTAGATGATACGTGTACTTGGCAGCATTTCCCAGCCTGGTCAGGATGTATATGTTGTCATCGAATACTGTAAAATCCGCCCCTGGAATGAATGCATCACCCGTATCGATGTCAACATGATTTGTAAAATGGGATCCTTGTTCCGAAGATCTTGAATATGCAAGTGATCGTGGGGATCCCTGCTTCTCATAGAGACAATGGACAATCCCATTGTTATCTACGAAAAGATTTCCATTGAAGGTTTTGTCATAATAGCTCTCCTGGATCATCCCCCCAGGGGAGAATGTTTGTCCCCCGTCGGTTGACCTATCGAAGAAGATCTTGTAATCCCTGATCGTCGG
>JAUVBH010000007.1 GCA_030591285.1 Thermoplasmatota archaeon | reverse complement strand
ATGGGTGAGAAGATGGTCATATCCCTTGCTGACAAGAAGATCCCCCTCCTTCAGCAGAATACTGCTCAGTTCGATCCTGTCATGTTCTGATAGAAGTCCAATGTAATGAAGAATATCCCGATCGGACCCTCTCTTTGAAAGGTAGGAGAGTGTTCTGTTCAGATTTTCCTGGGTCTCTTCCGCTGTCATTGAATCTCTGATATGATCGCGGAGGATGTCATGAACGCCATATGTCCCATCGCCAAACCGCCTTAATAGGACCTTTTCTGTGAGTGAATGCAGAAGATATAGGTTTGGTTTATCTTCCGGGAAGAGAGCTTCTGCAGTGACAGGTTGAAGGTAAATGCATGCCAGGTCCAGTATCTGCTTTTCCTCCGGCGGCAGTCCCCTGGTCACTTCTTCCCAGAGATAACCATCCAGATCGAAACCTGAGGTATAGAGTTCCAGAGCAAGGGGATGTCCCTGCGTGACCTTGTAGGCAAGGGTATGCTCCTCTTCAGGGACCCTTCTCTCCCGTAGAAGCTTGGAAGCACTTTTTTCATCCAAACCCCTGAGCTCGATCTCAACTACGCTTCCCTCTCTATGGGTATCTTTCTTACCGTAAATTTCAGGTCTTTTCCTGGTGCCTACTATTATTGTGGCATCTGTTTCAGGTGGGAACCTGTTTTTCAGTATGGAGATAAGTTCCTGGACCTCCTGGTTCTTATGCAGATCATCAACTATGATCACTGCCCCCGAACTTTCCAGTTCCCTTGTGAAAAGCGAGACCGTTCTCTCAAGGTTCGGTTCCTTTGGCCCTCGGATATATTCCAGGGTCTTGGAGGAACCTACTCCCTCCAGCAATAGGGCCCACTCCTCCAGAACGCTCATTGGTCTTGTCCATTCATCGATATTGGTCCAGGCCATGGGTCTATTCTTGTTCCTGGATGCGAACTGAGCAAGGAGACTGGTCTTACCCTGGCCAGCAATTGATACAATGCAAACCAGGTTTGTACCTTTTCTCTCAACAGCTGATGAAATGATCTCAAGTTCGGAACTTCTTCCATAGAAATGGGGGTTCAAGGGAAGCCCTCTAGGACCCATGGAAGAATTGCTGTCCTTGAAAATGTCCATCTCACTTCCATCGAAGTATTCAGTGAATATCCTGTGCAGGGATGGCTCCTTTCCATCGGATCTTCCAATCGATCGAATGACCTTGCTGATAGGCATCAATTTCAAAGATCCATCCTTGGTCCTGACCGAAACCCTGGTCGACTCCAGTTCTTCAGCTGTCCTTCTAACTACATCCAGTCCTTTCTTGGTGAGATAGTAAACCTTTTTTCGTCTGCCAACACCCTTGATATGGGCAGATCTGGATCTGACCAATCCTTCGGATGATAGTTCTGAAAGGGCCCTGGAGACATGGGTCTGTCTGAGTCCTAGTTCTTTACCTATCCCTTTTTGGGATATGGTCTCCGGCACCTCAAAATCCTCCTCGGATGACATATGGTCCCATAGCAGGAGCATGATCCTCTTCTGGACCGGGACCCTTAGGGCCCCATTATCCTTTCCCATTGATTTGGAATGTTCAAAGGGTTAATAAAAATGTTTTGTGAGATGTGGTATATTTTTTTCCATTTTGGTATAATTTGTGAATAGGTCCTGAAGAGGTTTATATAGAATTCAGGGAAGTTGGGCCCCGTAACCGAAAAAAGGTGATGTTTTGCTATCCTGGAAGAGAACTTTATCCATCGGACTGATAATGATCATGCTGGCTTCAGCTGTAGTTATTTTCAATGAAACAGAAGCTGCACCAACCAGGGCTCTGCCGACATTGTCGAATGGGTCCGTCTCACCGAGTACCGGGAATACCAGTACTATCTTCAATTTCACTGTTATTTACACTGATACTGATAATGATGCACCCTCCTGGGTGACGGTCTATATCGATGGTGTATGGAATGCGATGGCTGAGTTGATGACGGGAAACGGAACATATGCAACTGGTAGAACGTTCTTCTTTGGTGGAACTGTGGCCAATACCACAACAAATTACTATTTCAGGACAGTCAGTAATGTACGGGATTATGCTAATGACCCGGTTCAGGGTAATTATACATTGACACTTCAAACATCAAGTTATGGACCTGAGTTGTTACATCCTTCATACACACCTTCACAACCGAATGATACTGACCTTGTTGACTTCAGGGTGGTGTATAAACACACGAACGGGACCGCACCTTTCTATGTGAACCTGAATGTTACCGATGTTTACTACAGACCCGTTGGAATATACAATATGACATCAACTAGCTCAAATTATTCCACTGGTGTCCACTTCAATTTTTCAACACAATTCTCCAGTGGCAGATATCATTACAAATTTGACGCCATGGATATGAATTCATCTGTTGTAACTCTTCCATCGACCGGTTGGTACTGGTTGGATGTCATTCAAACTCACACAAATTATGCTCCTACCCTTACCAGTCCAGGGATCTCTCCTCACAATCCATCATCTGGACAGAATACAACCTTCTGGGTGACATATACCGATGATGACGGTGATGCTCCCATAGGAGTTTATCTGAATTATTATTCCCAGACAGACCAGTATAATGACACTGTTTTGAATATGACGGTTGCCTCCGGCAATGTTACAAATGGAGTGAACTGCTCTGTGTGGATCAACGCTCCCCTTGAAAATGGCACCTACTACTATTATTTCAATACCTGGGATTCCAACGGAGCACAGGGAACCACTTCATCCTACCAGTTCGTTGTTGGCAATGGAAGCTCTCCTCCACCAAGGAATCCTTATCTGACAAACGGGGGACACTCTCCTCAGAATCCTGTTGCGAATGACAATGTCACTTTCTCTGTGACCTACGTGGATCCAAATGGTCAGAGGACACCTGATTTCGTCAGATTGAGCATCAGTGCTGTTCAAGGAATGTCACCTTATTACAACATGACAAGAGGGCAAGGAAACATCTCGACTGGTCTAACATATTATGTCAATCTCACCCTTGTGGCTTATGGCTACATGTATTATTTCAAGGCATTTGTGGGCGATTACACTACCGAGACAGATCCTGTGCAGTTGACAGTTCCAAATGGGACAACACCACCACCTAATGATACAAGTCCTGTGCTTGGAACATCAAGCCATTATCCATCGAGTCCCACATCAGGCTCTAACATCACTTTTTCAATAACCTACTCAGATGGGGATAATGATGCTCCGAACTTCATCAAACTACATATCAACGAGATTGTATCGAGCAGACCATACAGTGTATACAATATGACCTGGTCTGGAACTAAATATTGCTTCTTGGGTGTCACCGCAACCTACATTCTCAAATTAACCACCGGGAATTACAGCTACTATTTTACAACATCTTCAACCAGTTTCAATATTAGTTATCCTCGAAACGGTAGTATGAATAGTCTCACGGTAGTGAGTGGGACACCTCCTCCACCACAGCAGGATCGGGCTCCGACATTGACCAATCCAAGGATGTCGACCGCTTCACCAATTGCGAACCAGACGATCTTGTTCTACATCACCTACACAGATGCAGACAATAGTCCACCATCCTATGTGAAATTCCATCTGCTGGGCGGTTCCGGATCCAACTACCTTAATTTCTCCATGAGCGTCCCAAGGGGAACTTATTCGAACGGCGTGACCTGCACTTATTCGATAGCCCTGCTTGCTGGAAACTACTACTATTACTTCACAGCAGCTTCAAACAACTTTACAGTAGCATATCCCTCCTCGGGGACACTTTCGTTCACGGTCTCAGCAAGATCTCAACCTCCTCCTGAAGATAACAGATCGAACATCGGGGCCCGGATAGTCTATGATCCCGACCAGGCCTCCATCGATGTTACGGATCAGGAGGAGGATATTACCGTGACCATGGGGGATTCTGGAGAGGACTTCTTCGAGATCGATGTATCCTCAGAAAGCGGTGAGGACCGTGTGATCGTGATCGACCTGGATCCTGACATGTTCGATGTCAATTCACCGGATGATATCGTTGTGAAGGTCGATGGTAAAGAGATAGAATACCAGTATGTTTCGGACCCTGCAGATTGGGAAGGGGACGTACCTGCCTACTACCTGGAATATACGGAAGCTGGAGCCGTTCTCTATGTGCTCCTGCCTGAAGCAGACACCCACACAATAACTGCCAAGGTCCCTAACGATGCAGGCGGCCAGACTGATAACTTCTGGTATTATGTGATCGCGATCATTATCATTCTTGTGATCGCAGCAGCAATTGCAATATCACTTCTGACAATGGCACAGAAGAAACGTATTCAGGAGTACTACGAGGATTTCGATACCGGCGTCAGAGACAACAAGATAGCTTCCGGTCGGCTCATGGATGAGGATGATCTTGAATGGGACGACCTTATCGAAGTAGAAGAGTGATATCAGATACACCACGTGCCTACTCTACCCCGGGGCCCATTCTCCCAATAAATTTGGGCCCCACTTTTTTTCTTTTTAGAATCTTCCTTTAGCTCCACCACCACCTCCTTTGAATATTCCTCCACCCCAAAAGAAAATCTTCCCCCCGGTCAAGGAGAATATCGCAACGGCGATAATTGTTCCTATCTTCAATTGTATGTATTCGTAGTTCAAATATCCTATATATATAAAAAGGGAAGGATCGATCGGTCCTCCCTAAAATTTATTTACCCGTCCAGACCATATCTGGCCTGTCTCAATTTGGGAGGAGATATCATGAAATGGACATATATTGTAATTCTCTCTCTCCTCGTTTCCCTCCTCCCTGCAATGCCCTATACCGGAGCGGATGAATGCCTCAGGCTCATGAGCGTTCAGGCTCCAATGGACCTTGACAACGACGGAGTGACCGATGAGTATGATGCACTCATAGCAGGAAATGCTGTTGTTGTCATTTCCATTGACTCACTTGATCTGAATGGAACCTGGGACCCCAACATCGGAATGGCTCTCGATGGTGGTAGGAACGGGATCCTTGAGGTGACCGAATGGCGGAATGTCATCGTCGAGAATGTATCTAATATTGACAACAGTGGTTATGGAGAAGGCGATCTCTGGTATGGTATCGATATCAACGACAATACCACCTCTATCCTTTTTAGTGTAAGTATCTACAACGGCACCTGGGCAGAGGATGGCTTCTTCGATCTATCTCCAGAGGAGAATCAGACCGCAGTGGTCGGTGAGTTCTTCATGAGGAATGTCACAGAAAGAACGTACCGGATCAATGTTTCCTCAAGTGGTGAAGGAGATAACGAGACCGGACTCGGAGATGCTGTGATCGAGTTCCATGTCGAAGTGATAATGGGACCCACCATTATCGAGGCAGACCCACCACCAACCAAATATCTCTCCGAACTTGTGACCGTTGAGATAAATGAGGGGGATTCAAAGCTCTTCAGTATCGAAGAGGCCCATTTCCCAAAGGAGGCAGGAGTGAACATCAGCTTTGAGTGGTATCTGGGAGTTTTCGAGAATCTTTCATTCCCTCCGATCGATTATTACTGTGTCCAGAACAGCTCTGTCAATGTGACCGATCAATTCGAGCTATATGCCAACTTTGGATCTGAAGGGTTCTATGGATTGTACTGCTTTGCATTCCTCTACATCGATGAAATGCTTCCATATTGGTATGATATGAAAGCATGGGGGATCAGGGTTGACCACCACAACACCGTTCCTCAACCAAAGATCGATGTTACACCAGATGAATGGATAACCCAGCTTGACAGTGTTTCCATTTCCGGATGGAAGTCCTATGATCGAGATGGGGATAATCTGACATACAGATGGTTCATTGATGATGAGTATGTCTCGGATCTGATGGAGTTCGAGCATGTTTTCATCAATGCGGGTCTCCATTCTATCAGATTGGAAGCAACTGATGATGAGAACACCACCGGGATTTCGTATCGCAACATCACGGTCAACAACATCCCAACTCCTGATGGAGCTGTCCATTATGGGGATATTCTCGAAACACTTGACTGGATGATACAGAATAACTACTCCAGAACACTGGTGGACAGGAGGAGTGTATCCACTCATCTGGAACTTCCTTTTGGATATGGTCTGATAGCTTCATTTTCACTTGTTTCGGAAACCGTGATCGAACATTTTGGTTATGTTGAATTGGGTTTCCAGGACCTTGGGACCAATTATACCTACAACATGACATCATCTGATGACACGTTCTCAGTCAAGTTCAAGCCATATTTCGATATGGAATTTATAATTTTAAAGGATGATAAGAAATGGGAACTGATCAACGGTACGATCCCGATCCCTCTTCAGAACAATGATCTGGGACTTGATGAAGATGGGGACCCTGTCCTGGAAATTCCCACACTTACAATGGGTCTGGTCGATGTATATACCTGGGACCTATATCGTGAGATATACAATGGATCGGATGGTGAAATGGGTTCGATATCTGTCCTTGTTGATGATATCGACATGCTGGAGGTGGACCTTTTCAAGTTCGCTTCGGCGATCCTGGGTCTTGTGATCAATGAGTATGCATTCCTCATCGGGGAGGCTTTTCATCTTCTGGATGTATTCGCCAATCTGTACATGATCAATCAATTCGATGTATCCATTGATATTTCGCAGGAATACTATTTCCTGATAGATCACCACAGCTCCGATCACAATGATCTGGAACTCTATGTTCCAGGATCCCCCAAGATGCCCAGCGGAAGTCAGGATGATCGTGATATCTATCTGATGACCGCAGCATCTCTGGAAGTTGGGATGGTACCGTCCCTGACATTAAAATTCAAACTGACCGAATGGGGAAAGAGCGCTTATGGGACCTACAACACCTTCGATAAGAGTGGTATCATAGTCGGGATCGTGAACACCATCCACGGCTTTTTGAAGACCGGGGCCCCGCCAAAGAAGGATTATACCTTCGAGGAGAAGCTCTGGCAGGGAGAAACCTCTCTGAAGATGTCTGGAGACGTTTCAAGGATCCACGGAAGCTATCTGACATATTCATCCGATATCGATGATGACGGAGTGATCAATCTTGAGGATCATTTTCCTCATGATGCTGCGGCATGGCTGGATACCGATGGGGACGGGATGCCCGACGAGCTTCATGGCAACTCCACAACAGGTCTCATCGAGGATGAGGATGATGATAACGATGGTGTTCCGGATGTTGACGATGAGTACCCCAAGGACCCGACCAGGGGTGGGGAGGATGACCCGCAGGATGGCCCGGCTGTAGTTCTGATCTGGATAGGGATCGTGGTGATCATTCTTGTCGCGATCTTGTTCCTGCTGGTATGGTTTAACAGGGAGGATGAAGGAAAGAGCTGGGGAAAGGATGAAGAGTGATGTATAGAGAGGGTTGAAATTGAAGAATGTGGAACTGATACCAGTTATCTGCCCCCAATGCGGGTCGTCAATGGATGTCCCGGGAAAATTGGACAAGGTCCACTGCATGTATTGCGGCACAAAATTCATTGTTTCCGAAAAACAACCTGATATTCATTACCATTATCATGGTGAGAAAAAGAGCATCGAGAACTATCTCAGGCTTGCAATGAGATACATCCAGGAAGGAAGGATCCAAAAGTCCATCCTCTATTTTGACAAGGCCAGAGAAGTTGATATGGACCAGGCGGACAGGATCATTGAAAAGAATTCCAGGAACTTTGCCAAACTCTATCTTGGAGCCGCTCGAAAAGAGATAGAGGAGATGAGAAAGAGGGGACGGGTTGATGTATTACCTCATCATGATGATGACCCAATAGGGAGACTTTTCATTGAAGATGATGATCTGGACCGCCGATACCAGGCTTCGGAGATATCAAAAAGCAGGGCAGAGAGGGAGTTGAAGGATCTCACTTTCGAGGCCCGTCTCGCACTTGAAGAAGCTGAGAAATATATCTCAGATGAAAAGAACGATCTGAGGGGGGCTCTGTATCATATCAGAGGTGAGTTTCATCTTCGTGTTAAGAACTTGATCTCGGGCGATTACTCTATGATCGGAGTTCAGGATACACTTGCACGTAAATATTTCAAACAAGCTGTGAAGATCGATCCGAGAAATGCTGATGCCATCCAGAAGCTGGTCAAACTTGGAGATGCGTGCAAGGAATGCTGGGGAAACGGTGAATGCCCACACTGTCATGATCAAAAGATCTGCTATAACTGCAATGGGAAAGGTACATGCAAATGGTGCAAAGGTGATGGCAAGATCGGTCTTTTTGGGAAACAGATAAAATGCATCCGTTGCGGGGGACACGGATTGTGTTACACCTGTGAAGGTGATGGGAAATGTCATATCTGTGGTGGGAGTGGAAAATGTCCGGTATGCGACGGTCTAAGAGTCTATCTGAGGGATCAATAGTCCTCTCCATATCTTTTCAGAGCGTAGACAGCGTATCGGCCCTTTGTGAACCATACTGCTTCAGCATCTTCCATTTGGTTACCATATATTTCATGTGTTCACAAAATATAAACAAATTGTTTACACCGCATAAACAGAATGTTTGTACTGGATAAACAGATACGACCCCCGTTATTATCCGCTGCCATTACCATTCCTAATATTATTAAGCGAAACTCAAGTCACATGTCACCAACCTAATATATTTCATTTTATTCCGTATTATGCTCTAATGATGAACTTTTTACAGATATTCCAATTATTAAAAAATGAACTGACTGGATAACCATTTTAATAACGCAGTGGCATGAAATCTCGAACCATGTCAGGGATATTGTACTTCTTTGGAGCCGGTCTGGGAAATGCTTGCGGACTGCCGAGCACCAGCGATCTAAGCAAGGATTTCAAGAGATACCTGAAGAACCACAAGGAGATCGATATCCTGAAGGTTTACGAGGATTTCGAGAAGAGCCTTCAGAACGGAAAAACAGATATCGAGAACATATACACACTTGTCACAGACAGGAAGGATAAAAGCTACTTCAAGAACATCTCCAGATCGATCTATGATGATATTTTTTTAGAACTTTCTTACAATTTCAAATTTGATGGTACATTTGACCAGATCCAGGAATTGATCGAGAGATATATCGATCATCGGTTCTGGGATTCAGAATACGATTTCGAAGCTCTCAAACAGGTGATGCCTCCAAGGTTCCTCGAATATAACAGAGATGACATAACACTGGTTACAACAAATTACGATCTGTTGGTCGAGAACTATTTTGTATACAACGAGATCTACAAATACCTCAATATCGGACTGGAGATGGACAGGGTCTTCGATGCCTCCAACTTCGGAAAAGAGGGAATGATAGATTACATCAAGCTACACGGATCGATCAATCTCTACAGGGACAGCAAAGGAAACGTGAAACACAGTTCGGGTCAGATCAAGAACGGATTCAGGTCCGAATTCGGTGATGTTGTGGAGAACATCTATCTGAAGTACCCCTTCGATGGATATGTGAAAGATGATTGCGACGATGTGCATACTGCAATGCTCTTCGAATTCGAGGAGAGGGTCCAGGATTGCGAGTTCCTGATAATGATCGGGACCAGCATGAGGGACATGACCATCGTTGATATCCTTAAGGATTATATTCAGGACAAGAAGATCATAATCATTGGTTGGAAGAGAGCCTACATCGATATCTTTCCCAATATCATCAAGAACGAAAATGTCCTCTTCTTCGAGGAGTATCTTCCGGATGAGGATTTCCAGGTAGTATTCGACGATTTCGTCAAGGTTCATAACGGTGATATGGAGATGAAAGAGCTGATAGCCAAACACTCATCTGATTGAACCACATCATCCATATATCCCTGGAACACATTGATGGTCAGGGGACGAAATGGAAGAGCTTATCGATGAGAGTAGGAAGGTGAAATATCACTTGAAATCTTTCGCATATGATCCTTTTTGGAAAAGGGGTCGTCAGGATATAAACCAAGGACAGAAATGATATAGGGAAGATCCTGAACAGACAGAAAGATATGGGGCCCCCAAGCAGATCGATGTATTTGATATTCTATTGAGACCGAAGGATGTCAAGCTCTTTATGGACCTGTACCAGGAACACCTTCTGGATCAGTTCGATTCTGACATATTTTAAATATTGAAACCGCCCATTTGAAGTCGGAGACAAACTCAATGAAGACCCATTTTGCATTGTTAGCCGTAGCGGTACTCTTTACTGCTTCATTTGGAATTCTGCTTGGAGATCAGGCTGAGGTCAGTGTTTCAGCAGCACCACCTCAATCAGCTCCCAATGATTATCATAACTCCACGATCAATTTCAATGTTGATCTACCTGATGGTCAACCTGCAGTTGGTTTCATGGTCGAGGTCATGAGTGTCCATTCCCCATCCCGCAAGAACAGTGGTTCGACCAACAGTGTGGGTTTTCTCGAATTGAAGATCAATATCATGACGATGGGATTATGTGAGGTCCGTGTATATGATCTGTGTATCAGGTCTGTGTACTTCGAGAAGATAGAGGTTTGGCCAGACGAGGTACTTGACAAAGATATCACTGTGAATGAACCTTTAGAACCTGATAATCGGATACATGGAATTGTCAGGAACTCTTCCAATGATTCTCCAATTCCTGGCATTGAGGTGCTGGTCCGTGGAGAAGATATCAATGGGAATTTAGTTTCACTTACAAATATCACAGATAGTTCCGGAAGGTATACCCTGTATGTTCCCAACTCAACAGAAAAATATTATATTTCATTCCAGACCATCAAAGAATATTATCAAAATTCTTTCAATCTTTTTCTGGAGGCAGGTATTTACGATTACGATCGGGATTTTTATTTGAGGCCCGATTTTCTCCTATCACAATCTTTGCACATAAGGATCAAGGATACGACAACAGGCGACTATCAGACGAGAGGAACATTATCCGTAGAGGGATACACCGAGGTTATTGATGATAACACAATATATCAGTCGATCTATTCCGGTGATAAGGATACCGGATGGTTCAATGCTACAATGGACAAGGGAGCATATTTTGCCTACTTTCGACCCTCCTACCTGACCAAGGACCCATATGTCTATGTCAAGAATTATTTCTACGTCAATGATACAGAGCTTTTTCACGAGATACCAGTTACCATACCAGAATATATAGAACTCGAGGTCGAGGTATGGAATTCCTCATCCCCCCTGCAGGGTGCATATGTGTCATGGAGAGAAGAGATCGATCATTTTGTCATCGGTTGTTATGACTACACACACTCCACTGGAGTTGCATATTTGAAGGTACCAACAGACAGAGTGGTAGATATTCAGATCACATTTTCAAATTATCAGACAAAAGATTTTGAAGTTGATCCAATCGGTCACTCATCCCTTATCGAGAAGAATGTAACCCTGGAAGAGATCCCCTTCGACCAGGTAAAAAAAGCAAATGTAACAATTCATATCGTTGATGATATTACAGGCGTTGGGATCCCCTATGCCAATGTCAGGATCACGAAGATCGGAGACAATGCAAGATATACGTACTCATATTCTGTCAATGCGACAGGGTTTTTAAAGAGGGTCATTGAGATATCTGACCCAACTCATATTTTCGAACAATTCGATTTCAGGTCGGAAAACTATCTGGGAATTGGGATGGTGAATGGGGTCGAACTTGAAGAGGGTGAAGATAAAGAGATCGTGATCCGGACAAAAAGATTCAAACTTGAGGAACCTTATCTTAGGACACATCTTTATGTGAAGGATGAAAGTGGAACACCCATTCCCGGGCTGAAATTGCAAGTCTCTATGATCGGTGAGATCGATAGTGAATGGGCGGATGTGATGACAGATATCAACGGAAGGGCCGATTTGATTGGTCCTCCGGGAGAATATTCATTCTCGATATACAATTCGATCAAGCACTGGAGGAATCATTGGGCCATTAAATATCAGAAGATCGAAGTGAAGGATCCAGGCCTCATTGGGGATATCACAGCTTATTCCACCTACCCCCTGGACACATACTGGGGTTTTGTAAAAGATGCTGATACCTCTGAAATAATTACCAATGCGAATGTAGAATCCATTTCAGTTGAGAAGCTCGATCTGACACGGGGTTGTGGAATAAGAGAGGATATTCTCTCCAATGAGGTTTTTCTCTATGACATGTCAAGTGGGACGGACCATGGTGGATATTATAGAACAAAGGGAACCGGAACGATCAAGATCACCTACAACAAGGAAGGTTATTTCAATAAAAAGGTTGAGATCCAACCCGGAACCAGGGCAGCACAGATCGATGACGTTTTCATGGAACCTTTAACAGAATCATATCTCTGGGTCAATGGTACGTTGGTAAATGAGAATGGAGAACCTATCGAAGGTTATGTTTACATCTACGATAAGGACCAGGATGACCATGAGCTCTATGATTCGTGGATCAATGAGACCGGAAAATTCTCATTTTTAATGTATCCGGGCAACTTCTCGTTCTTCATTACCAATGACACTCTTGAAAACCAGGTTGATGTCACCGTTGGACCGGATGGTTTGGAGGATCTAACTCTTGCCCTTATACCAACATCTGAAATTTCAGGGATAGTTGCGGATTGGGTTGGAGAACCCCTTGGCGGAGTGAACATCACACTGATCAACACTGATGTCTACGAACCAGGGATCTGGATGTTGACCGATGAATGCGGAGAGTTCTCTTTCGAGGTTATTGCAGGAAATTACTACCTTGCCATCGAAAGGACAGAGCTATATGGTGCTTTCATAGGTACGACATTCGAGACAAATGGTTGGGTCGATGAGTTCTTCGAGATAACACTGGAGAACAGGACAACCGCAGATATCTATGGGGCTGTCTTCGGTGATGCCGGCCCCCTGGTCGCTGGTGTTCCTGGGGCTATTGTCATTCTGATGATGGATGGGGTCGAGGTCCACAGTACCACCGCTGATACTGGGGGATATTTCGAGTTCATCGATGTTGACCACGGAACCAACTATTCGATAGAGGCGACTCCTCCTCTGGAATGGCAGCCTGTTATAGGCTCGAAATCGGGATACCTGATGAACTCGACCATGAACATCACATTATCAGGTGCTTCAATGGAATTTGACATAATGCTTCCATTCGTCGAGTACACACCCTCGGGATGGCTAGAGTTCAGGGATCATCTGCCCGTTGGAGAGAATGTGCCGCTTGATGAGGATATCATCGTCAGCTTCTCCCGCCCCATCGATCTTTCAACGTTCATTGAAGCATTCTACATCGAACCCATGATAGAGGTGAACTTTTCTCTCAACATCGATGGGGATGCAGTGGTCATGACACATGATCCGTTCGAGCCCAACACAACATATGAGATCATCATAGCAGGCAGCGTGTTCTCTGTAGATGATTGGCCATTGATGGAATACGAGGGGATGAGCTGGAATTTCACAACCTCGGACCGGATGTCCAGCTGGAAGATCTACTCGGTTGATGTTGAAGTGAATGAAAACAAGAACGTGACATTCATTGTCAATGGAGTGGATGATATGTCCCTTTTCATTGTCATTGATCTTTTCGATTCCTACCAGTTTTTGCCATCGGGATTCCCGGGAAGATATAGCCTGACAATTGATGGAGAGGATCTGGAATGGAATTATATGTACTTCTATCACTTCTCTGACGAGGCTGGTGGAGAAGACCTCGCAATTGGTCTCTCCGGCAACTTTACTACACCCTATGAACCCGGCACTGAATGGGACCTAACAGCCTCAGTTGTGAATGCAGAGGATGACGGATCTATATCTGTGGAGGCCCATGGGCCCCCTGGTCAGACGGTATGGATCAATATCGTTGGAATTGGATGGTATGAACTGGAGGAAGATGAAGAGGGTGTTTACAAGGCAACTATTCCTGCCGAGGACCTTGAATGGGATACTGTCTACTCATTCTTGTACAGCAGTAGTGAGGGAGGTACGGACCTGGAACCAGGTCTTTCTCGTACAATAAGCACCACCGAGGAACCAATTATCGGAGATGATGACGATGATGATACTAGCACGAGCGTATTCGGGAAGGTCATGGTTTACTCCCTTGGTTGCTGCGGTATCCTGCTGGCCCTTATCCTCGTAATCCTCGTCTTGATGGTTGTAGCAAAAAGAAGATCCAAAGGGAAAGGATTTGACGAGGAGTGATCGATCAAACAGGTATGGGGAATGGATCCCTTTGAATGTTCAGATCAAAGGATCATCTCCAATAATCGCGCCATTTTGACAGAATATATATAATGAATCATCTAATGCCTCATATGGGGGCAATTTATTGAGAACTTATTTTGCAATATTCGCTGTAGCAGTACTCTTGACTTCTTCTTTCATTTTCATCATAGGAGATGATCAGAATGATACAACGATATCTGCAGCCAGCACCGTTCCAGATAGTTACCATAACGCAACGTTGCATCTGAACCTGACCCAGAAAGGCGGCCTACCTGCAGTTGGATTCAAAGTCGAGCTAAGAGAATCGATGTATTACACCTATACGAATTTAGGTTTCGCTGACAGCCAGGGGAAATTAACCATTTCAGTGAACTTTCAATTGCTTGGCACCACAGATCTAAGAGTGTATGATCTGGACAGCAAAGCCGTTTACTACGAGCGGATCAAGATCGGACCTCATGAAGAGAAGTACATGGATATTGAAGTGGGTGATCCACTTGTTCTCTTCAATAATCTCTCTGGTATGGTGAGGAACGCTTACTCTGATGAACCGGTTCCAAATTTTTCCTTCACTTTGAGAGGAAATGATGAATATATGTTACCCATCCAAGAGACCGTCACATCTGACTCCCTTGGGAGATACTCTATCGACCTCCCCAATTCCTCGACATCTTTCACTATCTACGCTTTTAATCATCCTGATTTTGAGAACCTTGGTGTCGACATATATCTTGAGGCTGGTAAGAGTGATCATCCCATTGATATATTCCTTAGACCCAAATATTTACCCCAGCAACCTGCCCATTTCCGGATAGTCGATGCTGACAGTGGGAATTATTTCGTGAATGGTTCCATTTATATCGATGGGTACGAGGATCCCAACCTTGGTGCATTCTATTCCAAAACGATCTCCACCCCGGATCCATCATCCGGTTGGTTCAATACAACATTGGACCATGGAGAATATAGATTGGTATGGACCTCAAAACCGGGAAATGGGGATCTCGAATTCGGTTTCACTCATTATTTCAATGTGAATGATACAGAGACCACCAAAGAGATCCCTGTAGAACTACCTGATCTGATCGATCTGGAGGTGAATGTTTGGAACGGAACCTCTCCACTTTCGACCACGAATCTCCTTTGGAATGATAATTCAGATGAAATATCAATGAAGACATTTGTGAATACAAATTCAAGTGGGATAGCCAGATTGAAGATCCCAGCTGATAGAAAGATCTACCTTGAGGCCCTTCGGTCAGGTTACGTATACAGAACGATCGAGATCGATGGATCCACTCTATCACCTCCTTATGAAATGAATATCACACTGGAAGAGTCGATCAGACCGGCCAGATATGCAAATGTACCGATCCGGGTTGTGGATGATATCACGGGAGCAGGAATTCCTGCGGCACGTGTCACAAGGTACAGCCATTATGAACTTGGGTCACATCATACCTCCTATTCATGCAATGAGACCGGTGAATATGAAGCTAAGATATCTCTATTATCTGCATTATATGATTATACCCATTTCGTGTTCATGGCCAGGACCACACTCGGGGAAGGTGTGACAAGTGACATTATACTGGTCGAGGGTGACAATCCCGAGGTAGTTATCAGGGTGATCAGGGAAGATCTGGCGGGACCGTTCATCAGGACCCATTTCTATGTCAAGGATGAAAGTGGAACACCAATTCCATATCTTTTTATCTATGCGAAGATGGAGGGCGACATTGATTCCGTATGGACATATTTGATATCGGATCAAGATGGCAGGGTTCAATTGATAGGTCCACCGGGAGATTACTTCTTTTCTATCCCAGAATCATGGAAGCATCGAAGAAGCCTCTGGGCATTCGACGGGAATACCTATCAGGTGACCGAGCCTGGTCTAATTGGCAACCTGACCGCATATCCTTCCCAACCACTTGACACTTATTGGGGATCCATAAAAGACTCCCAGACCATGGATGGTCTTGAGGGTGTGAGGGTTCAAGCTCTATCTTTTAAGGATCTTGGACTAACAAGAAATGGGGTTGGAGATGAGGGGGAAAGTAGGATAGATCCATATTTGTATGGAATGGTCAGTGGTTCAGATGAGACCGGTTTCTTCAGATTTGATGGAATGGGCAGTATCGAGATAGATCTCTCGAAAATTGGTTATTTCGATCAGAGATTGGAGATCGAACAGCCGGCCAGGGATATCCAAATGGATGATATGTTCATGGATCCCATTCCTGCATACACCACCTGGGTAAATGGAACACTGGTCGATGAGAACGGAGATCCTATCGAAGGGGTTATTATGGTCTACGATGCTGATCATGATGATTACATTCTTCACGAATCCACAGTGAATGAAACAGGTGAATTCTCATTCGAGATGTATCCTGGGAGCTTCACATTCTGGCTCATCAACGATACCCTGGAGGACAACATCGACATTTCAGTTGAACCGGAGGGTATCGAGGATCTGAAATTGGCCTTGATCCCTTCCTCCGAGGTTTGGGGATCTGTCGAGGATTGGGGTGGAGAACCTCTTGAAGGGATCAATATTACCTTGATCAATCCAGATATCAACGAACCTGGAAAGTGGGTATTGACAAATGAATTTGGAGAGTTCTCATTCGAGGTTCCTCCAGGAAATTACTATTTTGTTGTGGAAGGAACAGAACTATATGATGACTATCTGGGAACAACCTTCGAGACCAATGGTTGGGATGATGAGTACTTCGAGATCACGCTGGGAAACAGGTCCGTTGCGGATATCGTCGGCAAGGTCCTGGGCGAAGCAGGGCCCCTTGTTGATGGTGTTCCTGATTCTATAGTATCATTGATGCAGGATGGAATTGAAGTTGAGAATGCCATCACCGACAGTACCGGTGGATATGAGTTCACAGATGTTGACCATGGGATGAACTATTCGATATCAGCCACACCTCCCATTGAATGGATGTCAGTGGTTGATATGAGATCCGGATATTTGATGAACTTAACCTTGAACATCACCGTGTCAGGGGCACAAGTGGGAGTTGATATCATGTTACCATTCGAGGAACATCAACCTCCAGGATATCTTGAGTTCATGGATCATCTACCAGTGGGGGAGAATGTATCTCTTGATGAGGATCTCATTGTCAGATTCTCACGCCCCATCAACATTTCAACGTTCATTCAAGCATTCAATATAGAACCTGCTCTTGATGTGAACTTCACCCTCAATATAGATGGCGACGCGGTGATAATGACCCACGCTCCATTCGAACCCAACACAACATATGAGATCATTATAGCTGGAACCGTATTGTCTGTTGATGGATGGCCCCTTCTTGATCTTGAAGGGGTGACATGGAACTTCACAACCTCTGATGACCTATCCTCATGGAAGATATTATCGGTTGATGTGACCGTTGGTCCGGACAAGAATGTGAGCATTTCTGTCAATGGTTTGGATAATATGTCCCTATATGTTGTGGTCAGTAACCTTGGTTCATACCAGATGATGCCAACAGGGTTACCAGGGACCTATTCGTTGGTTATCGATGGAGAAAACCTAGAATGGGATATGATGTATTTCTATCACTTCAGCGACCAGGAAGACGGAGAGGACCTATCAATTGGATTCTCGGGAAATTTTACAACACCCTCTGATCCTGATCCAGAATGGGGCCTCACATCTTCCTTGGTGATCGCTGAGGAGGATGGATCGATCTCAATTGAAGCTATAGGCCTGGCAAACCAGACTGTATGGGTCAATATCCTCGGAATTGGTTGGTATCAATTGGAGGAAGATGAAGAGGGCGTTTACAAGGTAGTAGTACCTGCCGGGGATCTGGAATGGAATACTCAGTATTCCGTAATGTTCAGTGACGATGAGGAAGGTGGGGACATTGTACCAGACCATTCGGTCTTTATCAGGACCATTGAAGAACCCGGTATTGGTGATGATGACGACGATGATGATACAAGCCTGTTCGGAAGTTCAAATCTATTCGCCGTTGGATGCTGTAGTGTAATATTGCTTCTTATCATCATTATAATTGTGATAGTTATTGTCACCAAGAAACGTTCCAAAGAAGAAAGCTGGGATGAAGAGTAGGATCAGCAACCAATGCTGTCCAGATCGATACGGCTTTGGGATATCTCCCATTCATGTACTGAATAGTTGGTCCCTTTGTATCATTGTCTTTATATAATTGTAAGGAAAGGGTTCCAAACTCCATTAAATGCCAAAATAACATCTTTTTAATGCAATTAAGAAACAGCTGCTTCCCGGAGGACAAGAAAGATGACGGAACATACACCCCCCCCTATAGAGTCAGTCGCTGAGGCACATAAGAACTCTAACCTT
>JAUVBH010000006.1 GCA_030591285.1 Thermoplasmatota archaeon | reverse complement strand
GGTTACTTTCATAGTTTGTGCGGAGACATTCAAATTCTCAAAGGAGACACTTCTGGGGTCTCTCGTCGAAATAGAGGACCGTGGTCCCATCGAGGTAGCGGATCCACTGACCCCCTCTGATTTCGAGGGAGCAAAGATATTGAATCCGGTTTTCGATGCCACACCGCCTGAATATATTGATGCAATAGTCACTGAACTGGGGATCGTGTCGCCATATCTTGCAACAGAGGTCATAAGGGAAATGTTCGGAATGAATGGACCCGTGACACTTGAAGGCAGGAAAGCACAGTTCACCTGGTTATGATCCAAGGGAAGGGAGAGATCGTATGAATAAAACAGGAAAGGACCTTGATGAGGCGGGGACCCCGTCCAATTTCAAGGTAAGATCGATCGACCTGGAGACAGGAGAATACACCGTTATCATGAATCGTCAAGATGCTGAGGTTCTCGGATTGAGATCCCTGGACCGTGTCAAGATCTCCAATGGCGAGGGAATGATCGTTGCCATTGTTGAACTCACTGGTTCAGTTGTGGAAAAGGGTGCACTCGGGATCCTGAAGAACGGGAGGAGATCATTGGGAGTGTCCGATGATGATGAAGTTCGGCTGGTACCGGTGACAAGACCCAGGTCCATTGAGATAATTAAAAAGCGCCTTGACAGGATAGAGCTATCCACCGAGGAGATCCAGATCCTGACAGAGGAGATAACAAATCATCGATTGTCGGATATCGAGCTCTCAGCATTCGTTACATCTACCTATATGCAACCTCTAACAACAAGGGAGATCAAGGATCTCACATTGTCCATCGTGAAGAATGGGGAGGTCATCGAACATGATGTCGAACCCATCTTCGATTTTCATTCGGTTGGAGGAGTGCCGGGGAACAAGGTCACACTCCTCGTAGTGCCGATCATTGCGGCTGCTGGCCTATACATTCCTAAGACCTGCTCAAGGGCAATATCGTCAGCTGGTGGAACCGCTGACATACTAGAGACAGTTGCAAATGTTACACTGCCAGGTCATAGGATCAAGGAGATCACCGAGACTGTCGGTGGAACGATCGCATGGGGCGGTGGGGTGAACATTGCCCCCGCTGATGACATAATCATCAGGGCAGAATATCCACTTGCGATAGATCCGTATTCACAGGTCATTGCATCTGTACTGGCCAAAAAGAAGGCAGTGGGCGCAGACCATCTATTGATGGATATTCCAACAGGCCCCCAGACCAAAGTAAAGACCATGGACCTAGCCCGCACATATGCCAGGGATTTTATGGAGATCGGACAGCAGATCGG
This sequence comes from Thermoplasmatota archaeon, assembly GCA_030591285.1. Taxonomy (GTDB): domain Archaea; phylum Thermoplasmatota; class Penumbrarchaeia; order Penumbrarchaeales; family Penumbrarchaeaceae; genus JAFGLL01. The sequence continues at coordinate 17,890 of JAUVBH010000006.1, read as the reverse complement.
GATCAACATACAATGCGCTATTACCTTCGGAGGACAACCTATCGGGAGGAACATAGGTCCTGCATTGGAATGCAAGGAAGCTATCCAGATCCTGGAGGGAATACCTCCATCATCCAGCGCACTTGAAAAGGCCACTTCCCTTGCAGGCATCATACTTGAGATGAGCGGATTTTCCGGAGATGGGAAAGAAAAAGCTGCAGAGCTGCTTCGATCTGGTGAAGCTCTGGAGAAGTTCAGAGAGATCATAGATGCCCAGGGAACCGAGATAAAGGACATCACGGCTGAGGATGTACCTATAGGTAATTTTTCAGCTGATATCTGCTCGGTTCAAAGAGGATATGTATCTTCGATACACAATAAAAAACTGGTAAGGATTGCAAGAGCTGCTGGATGCCCGCATGACAAACTCGGTGGGCTCGTTCTGGAGAAGAAGAACGGACACCAGGTCGACAAGGGGGATGTCCTTTTCAGGATCTTCTCAAGTAATGAACAGAAACTGAAACTTGCTCTTTCCACAGCCAAGCGGTTATCACCATTCGAGATCGAGGGCATGGTGCTGGAAAGGGTGCCTGGCGAGAGAGTGATCCACACGGTCCAATGAACCGAGGATCTGCGTTATTCAATTGAAATGAACCGGAGGATAAAAGTGAGCCCTAGCGATCCTCAACGAAGAAGACGCAGTTTTCTGGGCCTCCAGAGACGGCCCCCGAACAGGTTCAAGCAGGTACAGAGGAACATTCGCAAGGAGAGTGAGGGGAAATTACCCCTTTCCTGGTACGGTGGACGGGATATTCTGACCAAGGAGAACTGGAAGTACCTCATTGATAAGAGAAATCCCAAAGAGATCCTTGAGACAATGGACAAATTGGAAGAGAAGGCCAGATTGAGGGAAGCTGGTGTTCCCATCCCGGGGACCTTCCTTGTTCTGGAGACCGAAGAGGACATTGAACGATACTCCCAGTGGTTGGGGAACCAGACGACGGGATTCGTTGTGAAACCATCAAAAGGGCACGGTGGTTCCGGTGTACTTGTCGTGAACAGGAGAGTTGCACAGAGATTTATCCTGACATCAGGTAAAGGGGTCGAGGCTTCCTTCCTGATCAGGCATGCAAACAGGATCCTGGAGGGAGCCTACACAAAAAAAGTTCCGGATCGCGCCATTGTCGAGGAACGATTGGTTCTGAGCAGAAAATTGAGGGAATTGAGACCCCCGGGACTTCTTGATATCCGAGTCGTTGTCTATCGTGGTTTTCCAATAATGGCAATGACCAGACTCCCGACAAAAAGGTCCGGAGGAAGGGCTAACATCCATCAAGGTGCCATTGGTGCAGGAATATCCATTTCTGAGGGCAGGATAATAGCTGCAACATACATCAGGAGAACGATAAAGAGGCACCCAACCTCCGGGAAGGGACTTCTCGGTTTCAGGTTCAATATGTGGGAGGACATCCTTGAGATCGCTTCAGAGGCAGGAAGCTGTATGAACATGGGTTTTGTCGGGGTGGATCTCACTGTCGCCGAGGGACATGGAGTGGTGGTTCTGGAAGTGAATAAAAGACCTGGATTGGAGATACAGAATGCAAACCGGTCCGGGATGAAAAGAAGGATCAAGTGGGTTGACAGATATCTTAGGAAGAACAAGATATCCGAAAAGGAGATAGGAACCGGGATCAAGGCTGAACTCTCGAGGAACTGGGATTCCGATGGCTGGAAGAAACCATTGGCGGTCCAGGAAGAGGAGTGATCAGGAAAGGGATTCTGGATCATCCGATATCACTATCTTGATGATCGAGCCATTCTTCATCTGAAGGACATAACCGTATCTGTTGAGTCTTTCAATGGATCCATCAACTTTATTCTGGTTTGTTGTCGGAAGGATCTCGCTCCTAGGAACCTGGGCTATCCCCTGTTCCTCCAGCAAATTTCTCAGATAGATGTATATCTCCTTATCAAGTGGTTTCAATTTCCCTCGCCACGGTTCGCTTTTCCGGGATCTGAAATAATCCTCTTCCTTGATCTTCATCCTAAAATTCTCGTAACCATACCTCAAGATGCGTTTGATAAGATCTGTCCCCTCCGAAATATCTGTCCTTGATGATCTATATCCATCACCAGAGAAACGCTTCCCTATGAACAGACGGGTCAATGCCAGCTCGATCTTCATCCCGGCATTTTTATCAAGCTCTCCAACACCCCTCATATCCCAGAACTCCTCGTTCTTGAGGTCCTTCATGAGCTTGTGAAACCGATCTTCCTGTATTCCTTCGGGAGGTGGTGGAAGGTATAGACCTGTCAATTGATATTCAAGAACATCGAGGTCGATCTCCATCTTGGAGGTCGCAAGCTCGGAATTTCTGACTACGAAAGGGAGTTGAATGGGGATATGCCTCTGAACCATGGCCTCGTATATCTTATCCGGAACCAGGGAGTAGCAGTTCTCACTGATCCTCTTGGCCTTGATCAGTTTAAGGTCTCCGGTACCTTCGATCTTTGAATACTTGTACTGTTCGGTCCCCGATGTTCTGAACTCCAGGGGAAGTTGCGAGAGAATAGTATCAGCAACATCTCTGTTCGTTCCGTTCCTGGACCCCCTTTCTCTCTGTATGCCTTCAGATCCAAGACCACCCTCACCCAGAATGGACCTTGGAGATGAGACCATCAGAAGGGCAATGATATGATCCAGATGATCTTCCTCGGGATCCTTCCAATTGCTGGAGACCCGATCAAGGAACTCATCAGCAGGGAGATCCGGCGGGGGAAGTGGGATCTTCGGTTCGGAGATGGAACCCACCTCAGCATATGTAATTGCTTCCGCAATATTGGTCCCGCCCATTGATGGTCTGGACAATCTATGGTCCTTCGCCAGATGGTCAACCTCCACCCTGATAAAGGCTCCTTCATCAGTTGTCATTGATCCGTCCTGAGGGAGAACGTAAATCCTACCAGAATCGATTTCAGTGAATTTGGATTTTGCAAGCTTGAAGGTCCTCTCGCTCTGGTGGACCACGTAACCCACATCAAGATTGTCCTTATTGAAAATGAGGTCACGTTCAAACCGGCAGAATTCTGATCCTTTATCCCGGTCCCCCAAGCGAAGGTTCTTCATCATTGGTATAATGACTACGGAGGATAGATTGTTTGTGCTGTATGGGGATGGTCACTCTTTTTTTCGGCGGACCTTCTTTTTGAGTTTTCTTCTCTCCTTCCTCTTTTGTTTGATGTAGTTCTTGAAGTCCAATTCCAGGTCGTGTGGTTTCCCTTCCCTGTGGAACTGAAGTGCAGATAATCTTCTTAGATCAGAATAGGAATCCATATCCAGGGTCAATTCAGGATGTACAGCACATGCAGAGATCGAGATCCCGGTACGGTCCTGGAATATATCCTCTGCCTGTGTTAAGGAAAGCCTCCATCTGCTTGCAAGATAAAGCGGTTTGGTCCAGTTCCATACCAGATAGGGTAAAGTAAGTGGATTTGCAAACATCTTCCTCACGGAATAGAAACGGTCCACAAATTCACTGTCTGCTGAACTGGTCTTGTAAAGGAATATATTTCCTATCATCATGTTGACATGGGCGACTTTACTACCGAATATGGGAACATCGTCCACCACTGGGAATCCAAATTTGTTAAAATTTCCCTTCCCCGGGTGATTGGGACCCACCCTACCCATATGATCGAGGTCATGTTCAGAAATGAATTTTGCCATTTCCTGTCTTGAACCCAACCCATAGAACAGATCAGGGTCACCCTCCCGGGTTTCGGCTGATCTTATGAAATCCATGATCGAGCTTGGTGACATGATCGGGACATCGCCCCCAATAACGATGAAATAATCCAGATCATACCCCAACTTCTCGATGCCTTCCTTACCGATCAGAATATTCTCTCCGATGGAGTCTCCCTGTCCCATCACCTTGACGGTGTCGAATCCTCTCTTCTTCATTTCCTTATCAAGTTGTTCTTTTGGGCCAACAACAACGATCCTCTCAGGGTCAACCACCTCAGTTGACAAGAGGGCGTTCAGGACTAGGTATATGGAGGACTTCCCCTCTTTAGAGAGGTACTCCAGAAGGTCTTTCTTGTTCTTACGATAAAAACGATCTCCCGTCTTTCCAGCGAAATAAAGGACCCTTTTCAGGAAGTTGATATTCTTCTGGGGGATCAGGTCCGGATGGATATAAAGGAGGGATTTGTTCTCTCCCACAATGTAATCATCACGATTGATCTTGGAGGAGAGTTTGGATTCGAACACCAACCGGCTGGACAACCAGTACCTTGGTCTCAGCAAACGGAGAAAGAAGTCTCTTCTCTTTTTCCTCCTGAGCTGTTTATGGATCTTGGCGTTCCCAGCCAGAACAACTACGCCAATGTTGGAGAATCGTTCTTTCCTCACCACAGAAGTTCCCTTTCCCACCTAGTGTTAAAAGGTAACAATTATTTAAGAGAGGGGGGAAAACGACCATATGTGACCGTAAGAGACCGTTAACTATTTGTTTCAGCTTTGAAGTTCTGTATGTTGCGAGGGCGCCAGATGGTCAATGACTGGAAACCAATCATAATGGTCGCTGTCTTGATGTTATCAGGGCTGATCCTTCAATCTGAAGGAGGAGGCAATGATGATGAGTTCAATTTCAATGAGGAGCGATCTGTCTCGAATATGATCGGAGAAACAACTTCACCTGGGCCCACCAGAGCTGATCTGAACCCGGCTCCCAGGATCGAGGAGCTGAAATATGCTGCCATTGGAAGACCTGAGTTCGAAGATGAATTGAAACCACTCCTGGACTGGAAGACACAGAAGGGAGTGAAGGCCAGGTTCTTCTCACTTGAGGATGTGAAAGCTGGATATGGAGGGGAAGGCATCGATACAGCTCAGTGCGTCAGAGACTTCCTCAAATCTTTGAAACAACGCAATCCAAGTCTTGAATGGGTGCTGCTGGCTGGTGATGGCGAGGATATACCACCCAGAGATGTTTTTGTGAACGGGTCAGCAGAGATCGATCCGGATGATCCTGATAACTACGTTGCAACCGACATGTACTATGCAGGACTTGATCTGGTAAGGGAAGATGGAGACTGGGACCTGAACAATAACGGCATCTATGGGGAGGATTACCTTATCGAGGATAAGAAGTTCGAGGAGAAGGATTTCAATGCCGATGTTTTTGTTGGCAGATTCCCTGGATCCACCGAGGAAGAGATGGAGATAATGGTCCAGAAACAGCTTTCTTATGAACTTGACCCACCTCCTGGTTCTTGGTCGAACTCCATGCTTCTGGCAGGATCCCTTATGGACGCACCCAATGACCCCATTAATTATCAAGCCTACAAGGATAACGCCTATGAACTAGTGCTTAAGGTTGAGGCCGATCTACCGGACCATGTTACTCCTTTCCATCTCGTGGATTATCCACAGATCGAATATGGCGGATATAACATCATGTTCGACACACTTAACAGATCATCTTTCGAATCCTATTACGAAGCTGGCTTCTCATCTGTTCTGATAGCCTGCCACGGAGATCCCTTCAACGGCAACTGCACGAACTACAAAGGGGACGGTGGCGGAGGATTGAGCTATATCAGGGACTACGAGGACCATTTCACATACGAAATGGCTGGAACCATACAAAATGGTGAGAGGCTCCCTCTGGTCTACATCTCCAGCTGTGCCTCAACCCCTTTTCAGGAAGAGGATGATACCAATATGGAGAGACTCCTCACCAATCCAGATGGTGGAGCTATCGCCCTCATAGGTGCAACGGTCGATACCTATCGCGGAGAGTTCAGACCCAATCCCGATGATCCAAATTCAACCTACTCCTTTGGGAACTGGTGGCTGGCCGAAGAGTTCTTCAACCTCCTGCATTCAGGTACAGTTAGACCCGGTGAAGCGCTCTACACCCAGAAATGGAACTACAGACTTCATCTTCTCTATGACCTCGGAAAAACCGTGGATATAGACCAGTATTCCAAGATATTCAATATCGACACCCTAGCTTACAACCTGATGGGAGATCCAGAAGGACCTCTATGGCTGGATGACCCCAAGGAGATGAGGGTCCTCATACCCGACGAATTCGATCATGAAGAAGGGTTTGATATTTCCGTGGTGGACAGTTTGAACGGATGGCCGATCCAGGGAGCATTGGTCACCCTGACCGACCCCGATGATCCTGAGATATATCTATCCGGAAGGACCGGGGCGGAAGGTACGGTCACTCTGAACCCTCCCCTTTCCGACCTGGGAGAACTTAAGGTCGTTGTGACAATGGATGGTTTCGTCCCAGAGATCGGGTCGATCGAAGCTGTATCCACCTGGGATATCGAGATCGATCAGGATATATCATTCATTCCTGATCCACCGGTGTATGGCGAACCCTTCAAAGCAGTTTTCACAATACGTAACAATGGAGACCATGACGTTGACAATCTTTACCTGCTCTGGTCATGGTTCGAAGAGGGGCAACCTCTTGATGATAACTTCTCGTTAAGGTCCGGGATGAATGTTACGAAGGAGAAGGAGATCATATGGAGCAATGACGATCTTTCAACTCTAACAGCATGGATCGTGATAGTTCCGGAAAAATTGGAATCCAGCACTCTGAACAACATTGCTGTGAAGGATTTCACCGTGAATGAACCACTTATCATGAACCTGGATAAGGAGATAAGGATCGAGGAGGATAGATCATTTTCCTCCCTGCATGGGAAATGGTTGGACCTGATAGATCTGAGATGGGTGGTGGACATAGATGGGCCAAATCCTATCAGTGTTGAGGGTGAGGTTGTTGAAGGGCATGAAGAGAATATCACATTGACACAGGATGAGGACGACCAATCCTTTGACATCATACCCGCCAAAGATTGGTCCGGGGTGGCAGAGATAAAGTTCACTGCTACAGATGGATCCAAATCTTTTTCCGGGATCGTTATGGTGAAGGTAATGGAGATCCAGGATCAACCCAGGTTTTCGAGGATACCCACCCAGGTCAATGGTTCTGAGGACCGAACCAATAACTTCACAATTGAACTGTACGATGTGGACTCCGAAGATCTGAACCTGACAACAAGCAGCAATTGGGTGAAGATCGAAAAAGATCAGAGTGGGCATACCAGCATATTCACAATAGAGATCACCCCAACGGAGATGTTTATCGGGGAGAATCTTCTGGGATTCACAGCTTCCGATGGTATGACGGATGATGTTAACCAGACCATTTCTGTCTATGTAAGGTCTACGAACGACCCCCCTCAAATTGTCGATCTTCCAAGTCTGATCATTGTCACCAAGGGTGATGATCTTGAGATCGATCTATTGATCGAAGATCCAGATGGGGATAACCTATGGAGCATCACAAGATCCTGGGAATTCGGAACTGTTACCGACAATAACACTGTTTTCACAATGATCATACCCGATGAAGCGATCATTGGGGACCATGAATTGACAATTACCGTTGATGATGGAAAAGAAGATGGAGTGACAGAACAGGTTATCACAATAAGGATCAAGAAGGAGAAGAGAGAGGATTACAGCCTCGTTCTGGTTGTTCTCATTTCATTGATAGTCTCCTTCCTTCTCATTTACGGGGTATTGCTCAAGGTTCAGGAAAGAAAGCAGAAGAAGATGCTAGACTCTGTGGGGACAAATGCACCACTGGAAGCAAGGCCTCTTACTGAGAAGGATTTCAACAAAAGAAAGAGGAACAAAAAGGACGATGGCATCCCAATGCCGCCAGCACCACTGGAAGTTGAAGGTGCATTGGCAAGGGAAGTTACCAAAGAAGAAGACGAAGATGAACCAAAACCTGTAGAGCAGGACCTGGAGTCTGATATCGACGATATCCTCACAGAGATGTTCTCCTGATATCTGGGTGTCATAATACTTAAATAATAAACCTGCTTGTAGTGTCGCATCCGAGGACTTATTATGCCGATAAAACCCCTCTCAGCACTGAATAACGCGATCTCCAATAGGGTAATCGTTGAACTCAGGGCAGGAAGGGAGTTCAGAGGTACTCTGGACGGATATGACATGCATATGAACCTGGTCCTGAAGGATACAGAGGAGTTCGTTGACGGCGAGATCGTCTCAACGGCATCAATGACCATCGTCAGAGGCGATAGCGTCATCTACATTTCACCATAAAGGAGGCGAACAGGGTGTCAAAGGGAACCCCATCCATGGGTAAGAAGAACAAGACCCTGCACATCAGGTGCAGGAGGTGCGGAAAGCACTCCTATCATATTCGGAACAAGGCATGCTCATCCTGCGGTTACGGAGATACTGCTAAAATGAGGACCTATGCCTGGGCCAAGACCCACTAGTATGGATCTTATCTACCCACTTCCTGCTGACTGCAGGATCGCATCCGACCATTTTTTGTCCAGTGATCTGGAAAGGAATATCGTGGAGATAATTCCGGATATCGTTATCAGACCCAGACCAATTATGGAAATGACAAAGATCGTGTCCATTAAGAATGACAGCAATGTCGCCATCATCAATGGAAGTACTGTCAATGTCATGTATCTAAGAAATACTGATGCATCGAAGAGCATGGAATTTGTCCACAGTCCAGTGAGATAAGCGGTAACATATCCCATGTAAGGCACCATTACGAGGGCCAGTGGGATGGCAAAAAGGAGACCACGAATATCTCCTGTTGCAACAGCGATCACCACCAGGAAGAAGACAGATATCGGAACTGCGATTATCATGTGCATCATCAATTTCACACGAATGATATCACTAGTCCTCACCGGGATCGTCTGGTCGAATTCCAGAAAGTCCGTATTCACCAGGTTGGTGTAGATCGACATGGTGAAGAAGGATACCATCACTGCAAAGAACGGCATATTGAAATCAATGGTGTTGATGTCGACACCTTTTATTATACCAACGAGGCCCCCAATGATCAACAGTGGAAATACAAGAGAAAAAAGGAGCCTGACATATGCTTTTCCTCTTAGAAGGTTCATTGTTTCCCGTGCCATAAGAGAGGCCATGATGCGGTCCTTGAAGAACATAGATGTCAATTTCAGAGACGAGGAGTAACTGCCTGAAGCATCATTGTGGTAACTTGTAGTTCCGCCATCATAGAGAATGATCCCCCCTGCTGTGTACGAAATTATCAAAGATATGGATAGTAGAAGCCACCCGCCACCTCCATTATTCACAGCAAGAACCGTAGGTATGAAACCTGTCAGGTCTCCTGTGATGATCTGAATGGCAAACAAAGGGGCCAGCGCTGCAGGGATGAACAGCAATTTCCATCTGGACCTGCTGCTGAGAGCCGAGGAGACCATAAGGCTCAGTGACAATCCCAGGAGAAAAGAGATCCACTGGGCTGATGTGATCATCAAGAACCTGCCAGGTGGCATGGGTCTGATCAGGGTACCTAATGCGAGTCCCAAGGTCATCGGGATCAATATCAAAAGAAGGTAGAATATCAGATCATGGAGGAAATATGAAAAGAACATCCTCCTGTCACTCACGGGATGGTAGCTTGAGGATGCTGCAAGCATATTTACAGGTCCAAGAGAACGCTCAAGGAATTCCTTACCCAGAAAAGCTATCCCACCCATTGAGATCCCGAAAAGGGTCAATCCTGAAAGGATACCCAAATGGACCTGGTCAAATGAAATGGAATCTGAAAGAAGTGGTGAGAAGATATAACCAGACAGAGCACCGATGAGGACTATCTCCGGAAATACAAGAAGAGATAAGGAAGTGGAGAAAGACCTCCTGAGCCTTATCTCCTCAAGTAAAAAGAGCTTGACCAGCCCCATCATACGATTAGGAGAGAGGATTGAGTAATTAATCATTGTCTCATCGATATCAGTTCAGGAGACCGCCGTTCTCCAACAGGGGGATCAGGTCAAGAATGTGCTCAATTCTGGTGCACTCTATCTCAACTCCCTCCGGTGGTTCACCAGCAGTATGATATTGTCTGATATACACAGGTTTCATGCCAACTTCACGGGATCCCAGAACATCTATCCTGTATCTGTCCCCAACATACACTGATCTATCGGGAGATAGGTTCATTTCATCCAACCCTCTCTGAAATATCCGTTTCCAGGGTTTTGCAAATCCTACCTCTGCAGATATTATAATGGAGTCAAAATAGTGGGTCAGGTCGTTCCTATCAAGGAACTGCCTTATCGCATCCCCATCACCTGCATTGGATATCAGCCCTATCTTCAACTTCTTTCCTGTTTCTGTGGTGGAAGTTGAAAGGATGTCAAGTACATATCTTCCGTTCTTTCCAATACGAAGACAGGAGGTAAAAGCTCCGGTGTGTGTAGCTTTGAGAAGTTTTGAAATTCCCTTTTGATCGAAGCCTCTCTCGATAAGAGCGTTTTCCATCATTTCTGACCTGGTTCCAACGTTGGTCTCCCACTCTTGATCCAGCATACGTTCTCTTTCTTTACGGACCACAGACCTGAAGGTCTCCAGAAAATCGGGAAAAGGGACCTGCCCCTCCAAACCAGGTATCGAATGGAACCATTTTAGAACGAATTCCATTGAATCTGCTGGAGTGAAAGGGATCAGAGTGTTCCCAAGGTCGAACAGTACCCCATCAATACCGGGAATACTCGCCATGATGCGGGGCTCCTGACTACCTTGCCTTGTTGAAGTAGTTAGCAAGATATGTGAACAAACCGCCTCCGACAATGATCGGCCAGGCGACTTCAGGTTTACCGAACTGGGCCTCAAAAATTCCCCAGATTATAAGAGCCAATCCTATGGGGGTAATGAAATGATAGGACCACCGCATCAGATAGAATACCTTTGCTGCAGTCGATACCTTCCTGCGTGCAATGCTTGGTGGTGCTTTCACACTGGCTTTACTCGTCTGTCTCGGTGGCGCTCTTCGTACTCCGCCGGTATTGACCCTTTGCTGCAAATTACACACCTCAGGAAACTATGACGTCAAATACTGATTGGACTAAATAAGCTTACGGTTATGAAAGCAGACCCTTTTGTGTCTACCAGATGAACCACTGCTGGGTATACATGATAGCACCGACGACCATTGTGGCTAGACCAACGATCATTGCGGCGATGGAGAGAAGGCGGACCTGTGGGTCATCCTCCTTGGCCGATCTAAGGTATCCAACCAGGCCAAAGGCAACTCCTACCTGGCTCAATACTGGTGCGATCCAGCAGACAAAGGGTAAGAAAAGTAATATTAATCCTGCACCGGCGAGTCCGACCCCGATCCTCACCAACCATTTTACGGTACTGACGTTTTCAGCCATAGGAATGCCTCTATCTCCAATCATGTACTTGGGGTTACAGGGTGCAATGGGATTATTTATTAAAAACCCTACCATAGATTCTAAAAGAATTCCTTATCAAAGAAAATGGGGAAGGGGGGTTTTCAAACATTTCGGAACCTGAATTCTCCAATATCTTGGGACACCCAGTGTTAAAATTGATAGAACCTATCGCCGGAAGGATCCTTTCCTTGTTCTTTCCGATGGAATATCATTGTATTCGGTGACCTCCATACCAGATCTTGGCAGCCATGGTATATCGTAACTCCCATTATGATATGTCCATCTCTTAGATCTGTCACGTATGTCAATAGGAGCTTCTTCATGTCCATGAACACCCTTTCTTTTTGGTCTTCCCTTTTTCCCTTCCCGATCGAAGATCAGCTTTTCAAGGTTTCTTCTATCTGTGATATGTTTGAAGTCTTCGTATCTGTTTATATTTCGAAACCCCTGACAGATATCCCAATCTCCATGATAGATGCAATCAGCACAGGTGATCCGGATATTCCTAAATCTCAAGGTTCCGATGAATTGGACCATAACGAAGCTAAGAACGAAGAGCAGGATCTGTAATACAAAATGAATGGGTAGAGTGAATATCCAAATGACCAGACCCCCAAGGGAGATCCCCAGCGATAGCTTGATGAAGATATTCAATGGTTTTGAGAAGGACAAGCCTTGATATTTGATGAACTGGAACGAACCAAAAATTAAGGATGCTACCAGCAGAAGGTCCTGGTGAAATAATATCTCAGGGATCGACCCATACCATTTCATAAGAAATGATGTTAGTATGATCATTATAGCCGTAGGATAAGCTATGGAGCATCCAAGACAGATCCTTTTTCCGAATAGATGATACACATCATGATCGAAGAATGCGCAATTGGGATGATGGGACAGTAAATAAATGGATAATCTTCGAGCAGTGGCAAAAACGTCTTCGAACACACTATAACTATCAATTAAATAGCATATAAATTTTCAGTAAATATACAGCATATCAACTATTAAATTACAAGAAAAATTGGTTTGACCCTTGCAGATCAATAAACATCCCACAAGGGTCAATATTGATCAGAGTTTGTCTACTTGGTAGCGGAGAAGAATGTCCAATGCCCTACTGCTTTTCCTTCAGACATCTGTTTGGCCTGCATATATCCATCGATACATGCAACGATAGGTACGATCAGTCCAATACCAACTGCTGCAGATAGGATCAATGTCGCTGCTAAGGCCGCAATTCCCTTCTGCCACTGTCCCATATAGAAATATCCTACACAACCCAATAAACAAAGGTTGAGGAAAAGTACTCCAATAGGGCTTTTCTCGCCAGTTATTTGTTCATCTCCCATACTAACACCTCACTAAAATCCCTTGAAAAAGAAAAAGGGAAACATTATATTAAAATATTCCTGGGTTTCTCAATTATTATTAGGCAATCTACTCAATTACCTGCAGAACAACAATTTCAAACCCTGTTCCAGATCTGATTCAGGTGTTTCTGAGCGAACATAATGCCCAGCAGGAACAAGAGACAGAACAACAGGTTAAGGATCGGGTTCAAACTCTCATCTTCAGGAGTTCCCACCATCTCTTCCATCTCGGAGATCTCAGCAAACATCTGGTAAAGAATGACTATGTTCAAAATTGGAACGAACATCAACACGGTCTTCAACATCGGTTTGATGTCCTTCTTGGTGAACGCGGCGATCTCGGTCCATACCCTATAGATCCATATTATATCAACAATGAAACAGAGACCAAGAAGCCACCAGACAATGGGATTTCTTTCAACTCCAGGTGTACCATGCTTTACCATCTTCACTCACCCCTAATGTAAATACTTCCCCCGAGGGGGACGATGTTCGACTAATAAATACCAGATATTTAATGATTTCAAGGTTAGTGTGGGAGTATAAACCTTATAAGCGGGTCATCCACTTCAGCAATGATGGGGCCCGGAAAAAACATTGATGTGGAAAAGAAGCCATATAGTGAATGGAACGAGATGAAAAATGCTCTACGTTCCATAAAACACTCCCTCCCACATATCCTGAGCCACCATCCACATTGCAAGTATTATGATAAGGATGTTCTGCACATAGGAAGAACAAGACTCTGCTGGGGCTGTATCGTAACTTATCCCACAATGTTCCTGGTCATTTTTCTGATAATGTTCTTTAGCCTCCAAGATGATTTTCCCTGGTGGCAGTTCACCATTACAGGAATGATATTCGGAAGCTTCGAATTCATCTCTCTCTGGAGAAAAGGAAGGGGATTGAGACACAGAACGATCAAGTTATTTCTGGGAATAGGATTGGCATTGATCTTCGTTGGCATCTTTTCCATCCCTATTCATCTTGCATTCAGGATATTGATACTTGCCCAATTGTATCTGATAGCAGGTTTCTTCGGGTCCTTCAGACTTTTGGCAATGGAAAAGAAGTGTAAAAAATGCTCCTGGAAGGGTAACTGGAATCGATGCCCAGGGTTCGAGAAGTTGAACTCAAAACTTGAAAAGAACGGTCTGACAAATAGAAATGATTGAACGGCAATGATAATATATCGTTTGAATACCTACTTCGATGGGATAATATGGCAGATAGAAAAATTCCTCCAACATTGATGGTCACGGCAATATTGATGTTTGCATCTGCATTCTTCAATTTTATCTGGGCAATTTCTTTTGGCATAGGTTTTTTTTGGTTGATCATTCCGATCTGCCTGGCTTTTTGGGCTATCACCTGGATGATCTTTGAGATCATAATTGGGGTTTTCATACTTATTGGCAAATTGGAAAAGGCTCCTATCTGGATCGCCGTCGTTGAGATTGTTCTTGGCGCCCTATTCCTAAATCCATTTACTTTCGGGTGCGGAATTGCAAATGTGATCTTGATGACCAGAGAAGAATCGAAAGAATATTTCGATGTGGATAATAATAATTTATCATCATAGATATCAACTAGGTTTAATGGTCAAGATCAAAAAGCAAATATGACCCTGTTTATCTCTTGATACTATCCAGCTCTTGGCTCCAGACCTTCATGTTCTCAGAATAATCTATAGGACAAACTACCACTGAAGGACCCATCTCATTCATAGCCCTTTTTAAGGTTGGCAACAATTCGTTAGCAGAATTGATAATATGGCCTTTTGCCCCGTAGCTTTCAGCATATTTAACGAAATCTGGATTGCCAAGGTCCAAACCGAACTGGGGAAGACCCCGGTTCATTTGTTTCCATTTGATGAATCCGAAACCATTGTCATTGAGGATCAGGACAACAATGTTCAATCCCAATCTAACAGCAGTCTCAAGTTCCTGGGAGTTCATCATGAACCCACCATCGCCTACAACGGCCATCACATTCTTATCAGGATTAACCATTTTTGCAGCGATCGCAGATGGAAGACCTGCGCCCATTGTCGCAAGGGTGTTATCAAGCAGGAAGGTTCCAATATCATATGCTTTATAGTGCCTGGAGAACCACATTTTATAGATCCCATTATCAAGGGTCAAGATATCCTTCTTTCCCATGGCCCTCCGTGCATCTGATACAATTCTTCTGGGATGCATAGGAAAAGACCCGTTGTCAGCTTCTTCTTCGAAAAGGCGTTTTTGCAGGTCCTTCTTGACTTCTTCATTGAAGATAGATCTGTACTCAAACCTATCTCTTTGAAGTTCTTCTCGTATCATTTCTAATGAAGTTGCAATATCTCCTATCACTTCCCAGGTTGGAGAGTAGAAAATATCATTTTCAGCAGGTGTGAAATCAATGTGAAGGATATTTTTGTCCATGTCCTTGTTCCAAACGTATGGAGGATGTTCAACAGTTGAATATCCAATTGTAACCAGAAGGTCTGCTTTTTCAACCACCCGGTTTACATAGTCCCTCTTATGAATCCCGAAAGACCAAAGGGTATTGGGATGATCCGGATCCATGACACCTTTACCCAACTGAGTACTGATAACATACAGTCCAGTGGAATCTGAAAGAGCTTGAAGGCTTCGCTTCACTCGATTTCTCTGACCTCTACTCGAAACCACAAGGATAGGATCCTTTGCTGCCATGATGATCTTGACAGCTTCATTGATGCTTTTGATATCGGGTGAGGGTCTCCTTGGATGAACAGCACTTTGAGGAACATACTTTGGATCGACCTCTTCTTCGGCCACATCCTCTGGAATCTCGATATGGCATGCCCCAAGTCTTTCTGTCATTGCAAGTTTAAAGGCTTCTCTCACCTCTTTGGGGATGGAACTTCCTTGATGAACGTGTACCGTCCTTTTAGTGATAGGTTCCATCATATGGACTATGTCTAGGATCTGAAAATCAGCCTGCCAGTTCTCTCTCAGAGGTTTTTGCCCGGTAATTGCAACAAGTGGCATTCCTCCAAGTTGGGCATATGCAATGCCTGTAACAAGATTGGTCGCTCCTGGTCCCAGAGTTGACAGGCAAACGCCTGGTCGACCGGTTAAACGACCGTATGTCGCTGCCATGAAAGCAGCTGCCTGTTCATGCCTGGTGACGATCAACTTAATTGATGAGGTTCTGAGGCTTTCAACCATGTCGATGTTCTCCTCACCAGGAACACCGAATACATATTCCACACCCTCTTCTTCCAAGCTTCTAACTAACAGGTCAGAACCTTTCATATCAATAATCCTCCTCATTCTTGATGTTTCGATTGATCACCAAGATCTTTGGTTCGGTCATGTCATCCATAGCATACTTCAGCCCCTCTCTGCCGAATCCAGAATCTTTTACCCCACCATATGGCATGTTGTCTACTCTGAAGGTAGGAATATCATTGATCACAATTCCACCCACCTCAAGCTCTTCAAATGCATCGAAGATAAGGTTTTGATTATTGGTGAAAATACCAGTTTGGAGTCCATATTTTGAAAGATCGATCCTTTCTAATGCCTCCCTGGCGGAGTCGACCTTGTATAGGTTAACTATTGGAGCGAATGCTTCCTCGGATACAATGAGACATGATTCTGGGGGTTCAAGTAATACAGTTGGTGAAACGAAACCTCGTTCATCCATAAAACCTCCGACCGCTACTTCGGTACCTTGTTCCTTTGCCTGACCGATCCAATCAATGATCCGTTTGGCATTCTTTTCATCGATCATAGGTCCCAGGTCATTCTCATCGTCCATCGGATCCCCGATCTTCAGACCTTCAACTTCTTTGATGAACCTAACTTTGAACTCATCATATACGTCCTTATGAACAAGGATCCTTTGAACGGAAATACATATCTGGCCGGAGAAGGCAAATGAACCTAACAATATTCTCTTGATAGCATGATCCAAATCTGCATCCTTATGGACATAGACTCCTGCATCCCCACCTAGTTCCAAGACCACCTTCTTCTTTCGGGCTCTGTCTTTAATATCCCATCCAACCCCAGCACTACCGGTGAAACTGATCATTCTAAACCTTTCATCCTCAATGAACTTGTTCGCTGTTTGTCGGCTGCATGGAAGTACTTGGAACATTCCTTTGGGTAGCTCCGTCATATTGAATATCTCAGCCAGTTTCAAGGCTGATAGCGGTGTTGAAGATGCTGGTTTGAGAATTATTGGATTCCCAGTTGCGATTGCAGGTGCTACTTTATGTGATACAAGATTCAGTGGAAAATTAAAGGGAGATATACCTAAAATAGGCCCTATAGGAAATCTCTTGATGATACCAAATCGATCACCGGACACATCAGTGATATCCAGTGGCATTACTTCTCCACCGGCAGTATCAAGGATCTCAGCTGCAAGTCTGAATACCATGACAGACCTGTCAACTTCGGCTCTCGAGTCAGAAATGAGCTTCCCACTCTCCATGGTGAGGGTCTTTGAGATATCTTCCTTCCTGTTCTCTAGTTCTTGTGAAATGAACAATAGAGCTTTTGTCTTTTCATGGACTTTCAATTTACGTGATCGTTCATATGTTTTCACTGCTACCTGGACTGCTTTTTCGAATTGCTGCTCATCTGCGATAGAGACAGTTTCCACGGTAGAACCATCATATGGATTCACAACATCGATAGTATCGTTTGAAATGACCCATTTACCATCAATGTAGATTCCTTTTTTCATCTTGACCACCTATTCATTTGGAAAAAGAGAAGTTCCAATTGGAAACTTCTTGTAATATCAAGAACCCCGAGCATTAATATGATGACCCCTACGATGTTAGTTAATAGAGTAGAGATCTGTAAATATTAAGGGGGATTAGGATTAGTGATAACAAGTTTTAAAAAATAATCATGCAGAAATGTAAATAATGACAATTACCTGATAAAAATATGGGTGTTACTGAGGTGATCATCCCTGTTATCCTTTTCGCGATCGGTCTGGGCATCCTACATCTACTCAGTCATAAAATATCTCATCTAATGGAAAGGTTCCATTTCCATGTTCTAAGTCTCAGTGCTGGTATCTCATTGTCACTGATCATCTTAATAATAATTCCAGAAGTACTACATATCTCGGACAGCGCTGAAGTGTTTCTCCTTCTCCTACTGGGTTTTGTTCTATTTCATTTAGCAGAAAAATATCTCTATCAGCATCGAAAGAACAGGGGTGCATTGACACGG
>JAUVBH010000289.1 GCA_030591285.1 Thermoplasmatota archaeon | reverse complement strand
CTGGCAGTTGGGCATTAATATTCCTGCATGGAACTCCTCTTTGTAGATCGCCTTGGTTGCTTCTTCAAGTTTATCATGCTCATCCTGTGAACCTATACCCATCTCGATACAGAGCTTCCCTGCCGGATCCTCGGTCTTTTCTTTTTTTGCCTGGATCAGTGTGATCGGAACAAGTCCGAGGATCTTCTCGACATCCAATCCAAATGGATTATTGTCGATCTTCAACTCATTCTGAACATCTTTCAGTGCAACCCAATCAAAGGGAGCGTGGGCAGGAACTGACATGACCACACCACTTGCAACCTTTGGATCCACGAACCGTCCCGGGAGGATCGGAACTTCTGCACCTACTGGTGTCCTGCAATCTTGACCTATCAATTCTGTTCCCAGAACTGTTCCTATCTTTTCCACAACCCCTCTTCCATCCATCTGGTAGGTCAGCTTATCAAAAGCTTCGGGAGAAACGATCCAGGTCTCCTCTTCAACCTTTGCTTTTACATATTCCACATCGGGGTGAAGCCACATGTTGGTCACACCGAAAACGGTCTCCGGTCTGAGGGTTGCTGCTGGGAGAACTGTCCCATCATTCAATCTGAACTTCAATGCAGTGAATTCCTGGACCTCAGCATTGCCACCCTGGGCAATATCTGTCATTGAAGTATCGACCGCAACTGGTCCGCAGCTTGGACAGAATGGTGCAAAATGTGGTTTGGTTATCAACAATCCCTTCTCATGGAGTTTGTGAAATTGCCAAGTGATGAATTTGTTGTACCCTGGTGATACAGTGGACATACACCGTGAAAAATCCATACCGAAACCAAATTTTTTCCAGTATTCCTCGATATAGACATTGGAAAAGAAATCTATCAACTTGTGGACATCTCCCAGTTCCTCTACCTGCTCCTTGGGACATCCATTCTTTATCATGTAATCAATGGTCTTCGGATCCTTCCTTTCGATCCTCTTTGCAAGTGAAATAGCTGGGATCCCGGATGCATGGAACCCAACTGGAAAGAGAACATCATGTCCTGTAACTCTCTTGAACCTTGTGAAAACATCAGAATAGGTGAAACCCCTCATATGGCCAACATGGAGATAACCGGAGATGCCAGGATAGGCAAATATCAGGAAGTACTTCTTGTCCTTACTGCCATCCGGTCCAGCGGGTTTGAAGATATCATCCTTCTCCCACTTCTTCTGCCATTTATTCTCTATCTCTGCCGATTCGTATGCGGCCATCGAACATCACATCCGTTTCCAGGGACACCTTAAGCTATGGAACGAAGAAGTGTATAGGATAGTATTAAAAGAGATTTTCTAGCCCCCGAACCATGTTGCAAGACTTTTTGTGATATTCAATTAAAAGGATCCTGAAAAAGTTCATAAAAGATGTCCGCATTCACAGCGTTTGGGAAAATTCAGAAACTGGGGTTTCGAGGCAATTGGTTTGAAGAGAGGAATGGGTTGGCGAACCCATTGAACAATTACTCTATAAGTGATAACTGGATCAGTTCGTGTACTCCATTTTAAAACCGATAATTGATACATTGTAGGTCAATGATCCCATGCTGACAACATCAACATGCGGTGCATATTCTTCAACATTTTTCGGCGTGATCCCGCCGGAAGCTTCGAGAGTGATATCCCGTCCCTGATCGTCAGCCGCCTTTCTTATCTCCATTACAGCTTTGCTTAAGCCACCTGGTGTGAAGTTGTCAAGCATGATGATGTCAGCTCCAGCTTCCACAGCTGCAAGGCCTGATGAGATATCTTCCACCTCGACCTCTATATTGACATATGGTCCGTACTTCTCCCTGATCATCTCCACACCGCAGAGAACAGCGTCGGGTCCTCCTCCAAGCGCAGCAAGATGGTTGTCCTTCAACATGGCCATTGCAGATAGGTCAGGTCTATGGGGAAGTGCTCCTCCATCGATCAAAGCTCTTTTTTCCAGTAATCCAAACATGGGGGTTGTCTTCCTGGTTCCGGCAACTCTTGTTCCAGGAGATACTTTCTCAACGATATCTGAAACCTTCCTCGCATTGGTTGCAATACCTGACATTCGAGATAGGGTGTTCAGAACGATCCTCTCTGCTCTCAATAATCCTTCCATGGGCCCTTCAACAGTGGCAATGACCTCTCCTTTCCCACAGATCGATCCAGAACAAGCTCCATCCGATAGCGTGACCTGGGCCCCAACTCGATCGAAGAGATATTCCAGAGCTTCGAATCCGGAGGGAACACAGTCATCCTCAGCAATGATCTTGGCAGTACCGATATCGCCATTGAATATACAGGATGTGAGGTCACCCTTGCCAGAATCAAGCCTCATAGCTCTCTTCAGCACTTTTTTCTCCTCGTAGGTCAGAGGCATCATGCTGGGTAGATTCGGTAACTTCCGTATAAGGGTTGTCACGATTAGTGGGATCGAGGGAGTTCAGTTGTGGAACGTTGTTGGGACCTATCATAGGAGCAGATCTATAACCCTTAGGAATGAAAAACTCCTCACCTGGTTCATATCCCTTTTTACTTGGACGCGATCTCAATCTATTTCTACCGTAAAGAAAACCAAATATTCCAAAACATACAAGAGCCAATCCCATGATGATATTGAAAATGATCATACTTAATGGGATTGATCTTTTTTCTTCCGAGCTGTCCATCACAGCAAATTCCATGAATTCAATAGGTTCGTCAGCACCCTCAAGAAGAATAAATAATTTCCAGTTCCCTGAGATATTCAGATATACTGTGCCG
>JAUVBH010000196.1 GCA_030591285.1 Thermoplasmatota archaeon | reverse complement strand
GCCCCATTCACGTTTTGCGTTGATGTGATGCCTGTTCAGGAATCCAGCTTTGAACCTCTCTGTCCAGTGGAACCGGTATGGTTCTTTTGGCAAGGAAGATGCAAACTTCTGAAGGAACTTCCGAACCTTGGGGGCATTCTTCTTGGTTATTCCTTTGATCTCGATGAAGTGAAGTTCCGCAGCGTGGGACGGTTTCTCTTCGTAAACATTCACAACGATCTCGGCAGGGTCCCTAACCAGGAACTGGAAAACATATGACACAGCAGGCATGGAGATCGCTATCCAAAGTCGGGAAAAACTGTGGATGGACCTGTCCCGTGTGTATTCCCATTCAAGCTCATCCAGGCTTTCCCTGACCACCTTGGATATGGAGGGTGCGTTGAAGCAGACCGCTGCTCTCCATGTACTCGGAGGTTGTGCCATGTTATTCGTGCGTAAAGATAGGGATTGAGATTTACTTTTTGGGGTGAACTCAAAGCATAAATCCCTAATTCTCTATTTGTTATCTCTCTTGAAATGGGGTGTAGATATGGTTAAGCTCATCTGTCACGATATAATGACACAATATCACGATAAAATAGAGAACTTCAGATGTGAGGGATGCGGGCCCACACATTTGGATCCATACAATTTTCACAACTCCGACGAAGTTCTAAAAATGGCTGTCCCCATGGTCATGGAGAATCGAAAGCAATGGGGTCTGGAGGGACTTGTAGAAGACCTGCAGGCCATTATCATCAACACTGAGGATCGCAATTTCACCCCTGCCATCCAGGAACTCTTGGATTACACAGGGCTTGATATCGATTCTGCCTTTGAAAACGAATTCTACAAGAGCGCAGTTCTCAAGGTTCAAAATTCAGCAGACTTTCTGATCAGACACAGAAAGGACAAGGAGAACCCCCACGTCGATTACAACATTGCACCAAAAACAAACCTGCACCCAAACACCAGACTCGAGACCTTCGTTTACGAATGCAGGGATATCGAGAAATATGTTAAGAAACAGATCGAAAGAGGTGTGTCTTTCCAGCAGGATGAGATCCTTCATCGTGATAACTATTCGTTCATTCAGACCATTCCGTCCTGTTTCACAGGTAATTCCATAGGCCTAATAGAATGGAAAGGAAAGAAGGGTGATTATTCCTCCAGTAGTGATGAGGATCTTGTCATTGATGCTGCGAAGAAGGACCATTCATATTTGAAAAATATCAAACAACTGGACCATGCTGCAACCAGACTTGAGTGCCAGAACAGGGACGCGGCCATAGTCGAGTTCATGGAATTGACCAACTACAGGTTTGATTTCGCTATATATGTCAAGAGCTTCAACTCGATCACTAATGTGGCAAGGTTCAGAAAAGATGCGTATGCCCAGGTATTCACGACAGGTATCGAACCATACAAAACCCTGGAGACCAGTGGTCCGACAGAAAAATATGTCCACAATTATGGCCCAAGGGTTCACCACATGGCTTTCCACACCGAGAACATAGAGGATACGTTCATCTCCCTGAAGGAAAACGGTATGAAGTTCCTTCTGGAACTCGTTGGATCTCCTGAAGAGGGATTGAAACAGACCTTCTCCAGAGGCTCTGAAAACACATTCCTTGTGAATGAATATATACATCGATATGGAGATTTTGATGGATTCTTCACAAGATCAAATGTAACGGACCTGACAAAAGCTACCGATGCCCAGTAGAAGGTAATCGGGTTTGTAAGGCGTTTTCATCACATAAAAATCCCCAATACTCACATGATAGTACGGAGGGTAATGGTTTTATATTTTCATCAAGATGTATCGCAGACCCACCGTGGGTCGCTGGAGTGATAACTGTGAGGAAACCGAGTACTGTACTCTCTATTGCTATAGTCCTTCTCATGACATCTCTTTTCCCAATATTTGATCAGGGTGAAGCAGTAGGGGATCTGAAAACAGAGAGTATCGAGACAACACCACCATCAAGGTCGTTGGATCGAAATACAAACATGATCATCAGCCCGGGAACGGATGCACCGATCCAATATTCAGAGAATATCTCCAGCGAGGGGGATATTGCATTCACATTCGAAAAGAACACACTCCAGCCGTTCATTTCTCTTCCTGCAACCTACCAAACTACCCAGGACATTGGAAATGGTAATGTGATCGTTGAGTATGGACCATACACCTTCGTCGCAACGGTGATAAGAGGACCAGGAGGGGCTTGGTTCTCCTTCTGGCTATCCAGATATGATAATAGATTGGATAGATGGGACCAGTCACTTGAGATCCATAATGTTTCAGGATATACTACTGTAGGATGTGAACTGGCTATCGTTGGTGACCAGATCTTTTATGGGTTCTATCTTATTTCATCAATTGGCCCAGAAAGCAGGATATTCGTAAAACATATTGAAGTGGATTCCTGGATATCGTTGATCGACACGGTCCCATTGAGAGTTGATAGGACGGGGCATATTTCCAAGGGGGGGAAGTTCCTTTCGGTTGACAACAAATTACTGATATTCTGGGTCAAAGAAGATTCCAGCGAGGGGTATATGGCATCATACTCAAATCTTGCCTGGACCGACCCTGTAAGGATCCTCTTCGAGGTAAAGGAGATGTCAATAGTTGCAAGGGAAAAAACCTCTGGAAACGAGATAGTAATGGTTTACAGGAATAATATTAACGATGACCTGAACGTATCTTACTCCGGAAACGGGGGGATCTCCTGGTCGCCTCCCATTCAACAGACCTTTTCATATTCCGGTAGTAACATCCAGATCACTTCCACATCATACAATGGGATCATCAACCTCCTGATCTTGAACAGGATCTCAGGGGAATATGATCTGTTCAGGTCAATTGATGGGAGAGAGTTCACCGAAATTGGTTTTTCAGGCGATCTGGGATCAACCGATCAACTGGATGGGAGATTCCAGGGGCATATAACATCCGATAGGTCTCAAGTCGTTCTAGCATTCGAATCACAGGATCGCGACATCAAGATGTTCCACTCAACAGATGATGGATCGAGCTACTCTCCTTTTGAAACTGTGGGAAATTTGGCATGGTGTCCGGCTTTCGATGAGAACAAGGAATATCTGGTATACTCCCAGGGGTCAGAACTTGTGATCCAGAGATTCGTCACATCAACATCGGGTCTCATGCGTTCGGATCCCATTTACCCAATAGGGATCTCCTCCTGGGATGATATTGGATTCCAGGTTGATGGTTTCGGAACTGGTTCGTCCTTGGAAATGAGGATCCTTGATAAAGATGGCGTTACACAACTATTCCCTGGATCGGGTTACCTGGACGTCATTGCCCTTGGCAGTGAGAGTATCGATGGGGTTACCTATGACCATGTTGGACAATTCACCGGGGACTGGTCGAATATCGATACCGGATTGGATGGACCGATAGTATTGGAGATGATCTCCACCAGGTCCCTATCGGACGAGCCAGCTATTTTTGAGATCTCAATGAACTACACCACATCTTTCCCGATCCACTATGATATCACCTCCAACATGCACATTGTCTCAATGGACAATATGACCAGAGTTCCCACGGGGATCAGGCTTCAAGACTACAGGTCCAATGGGATATTCATCATAGGTCCAATAGAAAAGGAGGATCAATGGAACGATCTTATCGGGATCTCACTCTCATCCTTCAATCAGAAGATATCTGTAAGAGTAGGAATAAGGGACGGAACAATGGGCAAAGTCCCACAGTTCACAACAATGGAAAGTATCATAGCCAGAAATACATCATCAATCAATTACATCAGATGGGGACCAAAATATCTCAAGGACCTACCGGAAACGATCGATACGATCTATCTGGAATATCTGGTAGAATCCGAGGAACCAACTTCCAGAGTGACGGTGGAAAGCTTTGATCTTCTCTACTCAACAGACCCACAGATCGAAGATATAAGTTTAGATGAAACAACGATCCAAAGAGGAGAGGTGACCCGGCTACATGTTACGGTCAATGACCTGGAAGAGGCATCCGAACTTCTTTCGATCCAGGTGACCCTTAAGGACCCGGTAACAGAGGAATGGTCCGATTCCATGGTGGAAGGTCAGCTTTGGGAAGCTGATCATTGGGTAATTCCCATCAGAACCCGGTTTTCAAGTACTGTTGGAACATATGAATTGAGCATCACGGTAATTGACTCCATGGGAGATCTCTCCACATCCTTTGTGGCCTTGTCAATCGAAATGACCAATAACATGCCTGTTGCCCCAGGCTTTTATCTCATTCCAGATATG
>JAUVBH010000164.1 GCA_030591285.1 Thermoplasmatota archaeon | reverse complement strand
ATGCCATCTCTTACACCTGGAGAGATATAACCGAATTCTCCGAGTTCATTGAACTCATGGAAGGCAATGGAGAGGATTATGCCCTGATCAACACACACGGTTCGGTCCTTCCGCTACCAGAGGAATATGTCAATGAGTTCGCGGGAGCGGATGATACAGAGCTCCTATTGCATTTCAATGAGCATAAGGAGAAGCCGGTGGACAGTTCTTCTGTGGGAAATTTCGTTGAGGATTTCCCCAAATCAAAGAAACCCCGAAATGCATATTGGGTACAGGGGCAGGGACCACTAGGATCTGATGAAGATGATTATCTTCCACTTTTCATCAATGGGCTGGCTATTCTTGAGTCCCCGGGACAAACACCTGCAACAACTCATTTCTCCAAGGTGGATCTCACACTGGACATGAAACTGATGGATCTTCCAAAAGAGGGAGAGTATGCATCGGTTGCCGCGTTCTGGGATACAGTGGATCTCGAGGAGGATATCTTTTCCATCAGACTATGGAATGATAGGATCAACAATGACCTTGTTGAACTGGAAGTCATGTTCAAAAATGGAGGAGTATGGGAGAATGAATTCTTCGAGCTCCCATATGGTGGGGATTTCAAGGTCGGTGAATGGGTTGGATTGAATGTTGTGATAGATACAGAATCATCGATGGAGATACAGCTGAACCTTCTGGATCAGGATGGTGTCGCCATAACCAACTTGATGGCAGATCATACGATCTCCCAGGACTTTGCTTTCGATGCCTTCGATAGGATGGTATTGGCAAGCAGCGATAATGATGGGAGCATAACATGGGTCCCAACACCCTTGGAAGCTGTCCTATCTTATCTGGAGTATGATATCGAACTTTCCAATGATGATGTGATCAGGGATGTTTGGGACTTCTCCTCGGCAAGACCTGTCAGCTATATCGAGAGCCCGCTCTCAGGAAAGAGAGGAGAGATATATGCCTCACTTTTCTCCGAGAAGGATGTGTATAAACCTCAGTTCAAAACCTCCTACAAATTCCTTGGATCCGAATGGCTTGAGGTCATTCACAACGATCGTCAGAAGCTTCAGGAATTCACCATCGAATCCTTTGTGAAGATCACAGAGAACCCATTAGATGGCGATACCTGGAACATTGTCTCCAAGGGAAACCAGGATGATATGAGCGGTTATTTCATTGAGCTCATTGGAACCGGTGGAGGCAATAACAATCTGAAAATGGGAATTGGTAACAGCAAACAAATGGTGGAAATGGAATTCGAGGATCCCGATGGACCAGCGATCACCTTGGACCGATGGCATAAAGTAACTGCCCTGTTCGATGGTTACAGGATCTCATTGCAGATCGATGGCCAGGAAGTTGGGGTGGAAGATGCATTGATCAACATCAAATATGATTCTTCACCGATCATGGTCGGTGGAGATGGTCCTGAGAAGAATTTCAGGGGATTGATCGATGAACTTATCATCTCCTCCACTGTGGAGAACACCAATCATAATCTTGAATATCAGAACTGGCTGAACCAAATATCAACCTGGATCTCCAGTTCGAATTCTGTTTGGGCCAATCCTGTTGGAATTCCTATGGGTTATATTGGTTTGACGGATCCGAACGATCACCTTCTTCCGATCTATTATGGTGATGCTCTTTTCAAGATGTTGATGGCTCCATTGACCTTCACCCCGGGTGAGTTCTTGATCGATGGCATATATGGTAATAAGACATCTCAATGTGAAATGTTGGATCAGGAGTTCGAATCCTTGGACCTCCCTGACACCATAGAGTATGATTTCGCCTGTTCAGCATCACGGGAGAGTAGTTTGATACCTCTTTATATCGACACGGTAAAGAATGCAATTCCAGCTGGTGCGGCAAAGTTCGGAGAAGGAGCTTATGGATTCACATCAATGTTCTCCCCGGATATTGTGATCGCACTATGCATGCTAAGACTGCCAAATGATTATTTATTGAATATCTTGAACAGTGAACACTACAAGGGTGAGGATATCATCGTAGAGACCTTCATAGGTAATCCTTCCGATGTTGTCGAGACCTATGTTGTTGAACTGATGGTCAATGATCCCTTCGGAAGGGAGACCGTGGCGCATTCGAAGAATGTGACAATTCTTCCTGGAAGGGAAGCTGAGGTCCATATGCTCTTCAGGCCAAAGAAATCCACTTATCCAAAGGGAACATACAGGATGTTCCTCTCAGTTGAAAGGGAAGACGATGGATTACTCCTTGACTTCTGGGGAGATAACCTAGATGAATCTGCTGATCTTACGATCAATCTGATCGATGATGTGGAACTTGAGATCCTTGATTTTGATTCACAAATATCCAATAATGGGACGCTTGAGGTCCCTGTTCGCATTTTGAACCACGGAGCTCTTCCTTCGTATCTAAATCTTGAGATGACCGTCCTATCTCCAAATGGTTACTCATTTGATGTACCCTATGGTGATAAGATCTATGTTGCTTCCCACAAGAGCAAGATTGTAATGATGGAATGGGACCCTGCCCAAGCTATGGAGGAACAGGTGAGGAAGAACCTTGTTCCTGACCTACCGTTCGGCGATTATAAGGTAATGATGACGTTGTATGATGCAGAAAGCGTTCTGTATACCAGTGAGGTTGCCAACCAGAAAGCGTCAGCAGAGGAGAAATTCGTCTACTATGCTGACGACATGGAGCACATGAAAGGTGCGACCGACGCAGGTAATGGATGGACCATAAGTCCCCAGACCCCTATCACCAGGGGATACCTTTGTAAGAGCCTCAACAAGACGGGGATGGATGAGGGTGACTATATCGCCCAGTTCCATCTGTTGATCAATACCAATACAGGAAGGAATGACAAGGTAGGGAGCATCTCGGTTTGGTTCGGTGATGAGATGGCTTCCTATCGTGAGATCTACAGGAACGACTTCATGAATCCCAACTCCTATCAATTCTTCAGTTTGAATTTCAATACCAGGGGAAGAAGGAGTGAAGCGATTAGTTTCAGGACCTACTGGGAAGGAAATTCCATAATGAAACAGGATAGGGTGGAAGTGATTCCGTTCGAGATCGTCAGTGACATCGAGGAGAACGAACTCTCCACCAGACCGATCGACTTTGAATATGCCAGCTTCCAGTTGCTCGCTGAGACCCAGATCGTTGCTTATCTTACATATGAATTTGATCATTATGTTTCAGCGGAACTGTTTTATGAGGTAGGTGATGTCGTTGCTTCTTTCGATATACCAAAGACGGATCAATCATACTCTTTTAAATTGTATCATTATCCCAATGATGTGATCAAGGTGTCCACCGCAGGTCTGGGCGGAGGAAAAAACCTCATTCTCTCTGCTGTGAGGACCCAGGAGACCTTCATTATTCAGAAGAAAGGGACGAAATTGATCGATGTGGAACACGGATATCCAAATGATGTTGTCGATATTCTGGTGACTGAGAGCACCTCGGAGCTAAAGATAAAGGATACCTTGACATTGGAGGATCTTTCTGTAACGAATTATACTGCCAATGTATCTGCTGGATTCGATGATGAGAACTCCAGACCGTATGTGAACTTGAGCTCATCCTATGATTGGGCTGAGTTTGAGGTGGATATACCTAGATCCAAAGCCCAGCGTATATCCCTTGAAGTGTTCGAGGTGGTCGATAAGGAGATTGCAATCAAATGTCTCATTTACAATGAGGAACAGGAGACCGAAGTAACCTTTGCATTCCTTGGAGGAAGCGGGACCTGGCAGTTCAACTCAACGAATGTTATGCTTTCCAGTGGTCAATATACCTTCAGATTGAACCAGCAGAGGGACAATTACAGTGCCTGGATGTATCCCGAGATATATGTGGCACCATTGGTTGTTCCGGATAAGGGTGAGAAACAAAATGAAAATACCCCTGAAGCCGGTAACTCAATATCTATTTGCATCCTGGGATTGGGTTTCGAGGTGGACCTTAGCTGGGTCCCAAAGATCCCCGATCTTGGGATCCCGGGTATTGAAGTTCCATCATTGGACATTGGTGATTGTTTACAATTGAAGATAGTAGACCAGGCGCGTAATGAAGTTAAGAAATTAAACGTTGGTACCAAATATTACCTTCGGATACGGATCGAATATGAGCATTCCATGGGGAATTCCCCAAGCGATTCCGAGAAACCTAAGAAAATGGCATCCCCCTTCAGACTTATGAGTGATGGTCCAGGTATTGAATCTATCACTTTCATCGTTGGGGTCGAGTTAGGTTTCATATATTCGGAGCATGAAGCTACAGGCATCCGTTACCCTGCGGTCAAATCATTCAACCCGTATGAAATAGGTATCAAGATAAAGATACGTATCAAGTCTTGGTCCAATCCTGCGAGTTTCATTGTAGATATTTTCACCGGCGGAACAGGGTCCATGTCACCAGGTGTCGGGACTGCATTGAATGCCCTTACCGCTGGTCTGAAAGCCATTGGCTTCGATGTGGGAGCGGGTTTATACCTTCTGATAGAGGCAACCGCAATATTCACTCCTAATTTCAAACTGATATTCAACATCTATCCTCTTGGACAGATATGGGCGAAAATTGAACTCAATCTTTGGTTCTTCAAATTCACCATTTTGGATGTCGGCCTGAGTTTGGTTTTACCGATCGCTCTTACCGTGGTGGTTGATTCTGGTTACAGTCCTTGGAGGGTCTATCTGGAATTCTGGATCAGGGTAGGTGGTCATTTGACCCTGTTTGAGATCAATATAT
>JAUVBH010000086.1 GCA_030591285.1 Thermoplasmatota archaeon | reverse complement strand
CTTCAAGGAATTTTCTGGCTGTAATATCAAAACCGGCAACCACATTGAGATCGTGGCCATTGTTCTTCAGCACTGATGATCTTATCTCGACCCATCTTTCCTCACCGGTCTTCCTTAACACTGGGATCTCAAAAACAGGGGGGCCATTTTCTCCTTTTATCAAACCTATGGTGCCATTTCTAACCATATGCCGATAGTCTTCCCTTATGACCTGATATATGTCCATACTCTCCAGTTCACGTTTAGAATAACCCAGCAAGTATTCAAGTTCCGGATTCGAAAAGATCAATCGATCGTCCATTGAAACCGCCAGAAATCCATGGGAGGAGGCGATGATATCGTTCTTTATGGCCAGAACAGACCTAAGTCTAATATTTTCTTCATCAAGTGCACGTATCCTCTCCTTGAGGATCATCAACTCACTTCTGAGTTGAGAACTATTTTCCTCTTCATCCTTCATCTGGACAGTCCTCGAACTAGGATATCTAAATACCCTGCATTTGAGGATATAAGGGTTTGGAGGATAGAATCACTCAATGAAATTAACGATTGGATGATATCTAATCGGATTGGACCTTTTCAAGGAGCTGAATTATCATCTTCTCGGGGGCCGCTCCCTCTTGATGATATTTCTCGTTGATGACGGTCCTTGGAACACCCATGACCTTGTATTTCTGTGACATCTCCGGGAATTCCTGGGCTTCTACCATGTCTGCTGTGACCTTATCGGAGACCATCGCCATGTGATGTGCCAGTATTACAGCTTTAGGGCAATACGCACAGGTTGGAGTAACGAAAACCTGCATGTGGATGTCCTTTTTCAGTTCCTTCAAGAACTTCTGACCCTCTTCGGAGATCCCGGTTATTCCGATCGAAACAGTTAAGATTGAATCCAGAAGTGATGTGAACTCATATCCTGCAGGGATCCCAAAGAACCTGATGCCAAGATATTCATGTTCCTTTTCGGTTCCCTTCATGATGATTATTGCAGGGGATTTATCTACACCATATTTCTCTGCAATGTCTTTATCCTTATCAACATCAAGGTGTTGGAACGTGATCTTATCAGAAAGACCTGCTATCTCTTCGATTATAGCAACTGTCTCCTTACAAGCTACACATCCTTCCTCTGCTGTGAATACCAGTGCATGAACTGGGCCCTGCATTTCTCCAAGGGCGCCCTTCACCTGTTCCTTGGTCTCATTATCCATCAGTTCCATGGTCATCTCACCTCTAACATCGGTTAGAGACAATGGAAATAAGACTGCTTTATAACGTTTGTGCATAAAACTTACAAAACCGCTCCAGACCTATTCTCTTTCCCAGATATCGTCGGGAAGATCTCCGTAGAGTTCCTCCTCATCGATACAATTGTCACCACCGCCAAAGTCACACTCATGACCCTTGATGACACCGTCTGTGAGGTCGGCGATATACTTCTTTTTCAAGGTCCAGTAATTGATACGCCACTCTCTACCATCATAGAGGGTTGTCTCCTCTCTCTCGGTCTTCAGGATACCGAGGTCTTCTAACATGTAGAAAATGTCCCTATCATCCGTTTTAAGCATGTTGTCTATGATCCTCTCCCCGAATCCAAAGAAGTTCAGAACATGCTCCGCCATCTCTTCGGCTACTCCAACCTCAAGCATTCCTTCATCATTCTTCTTCTTGAAGGACCTCTGGATAGCAGTGGCAAGAATAAAACGGGATATCACATCATCCTTTCTACCGGGGAAATTCACCCTGGCACCTTTCCCAATTAGATCATCTTTGAGTATCATGTCCACTCTATCCTGTTAATTTGTGAAACAATTCGCCTACCTATATGCTTTTTTAACCTAATTAAAATTCCCCCTGAGAATCATGTAACGGAAATCTGACCCGGACAAAGATTATTATTCATTTACGCAATGCACCGCTGAGAGTGAGTGCATATGACTTTGCCGCAGGTTAGCGAGCGGTCTGTCAGGATAGCTGTTCTTGGGTTCTCGGTCATAGGACTGATAGCTCTGGGCGTAATAGCATCATTGACAGAGATAGAAGAGGTACACCTCTGGGAAGCAGAGGATCATGTAGGGGAGAGGGTCCGGGTAAAGGGAACCTTGATCGGAAGTTATCCATCGGGATCGGATTCAGCCTGGATTCTACTGAGGGAAGGGAACAGCACCCTGGAAGTTTTCATAGAAAGAGGGGATGGCGACATCGATCCAGGATCAATTGTGAAAGCGGAAGGTGAGGTCGTCACCATGGACGGCTATCCTACCCTTACCATTCAGAATGAGGAGAGACTGGAGATCAAAGGGAACGGTTCTCTGAAACCCTATAGCGATAGTATTGGTCCCAACGAGGTCCATTTTTTGACAGGTCTTGTCAAGAACTCGAGGTATATTGGATGGGACAGGCAGGAGGTTATCATCTCCCCCATCCTTGGGTCCAACACTGATCCGGGTCTTGTGAGGATAGATATGATGAGGATCGACCTTGACCTCAGAACTGGGGACCTGGTGAACATCACAGCATATTTCTTTGACAGGACCAACGGATTCTCATATGGCAACCGGGATGTAGAGGTCCTTAGCAGGGCTGAACCCAGGACAATTACTTTGCTGAGACTGGTTGAGGAGATGAGGGATGACCCCTCCTATGCCCCATATGAACCTGTGACCCTGGATGCTTATATCAGATACACCCCACTTGGAAAGAGCATCTACATAGCTGACCTAGTGGAAGGGGGAGATATCTCGATCAAAGCCCGTTTGAAGGTGCCCTTGGATGGTGCTGAGAAAGGGGATCTTGTGAGGCTCTTCAACTGCTCACTTTCATGGGATGTTGATTCCATGAGATTCGAACTCTGGCCAGAGGATGCGCAGATCATCGAGACATACGGCACATGGAAGTTGAACCTGGAGAGGTTGGAATACGGATTGACCGAGTTCGAAGGAGCCCTGGTGGAACTAACGGGAACGGTAAGCGAAGATGATGGCCATCACTATCTTGTGGATGGGGAGAGTTCGGTCCAGATCGCGCACTGGGCAGGAGATATGAACAGTGTGGAGACCACAGTGATAGGAAGGGTGATGTTCAACAGTGTCACCAATATAATGTACATCGAGACGGAGGTCGATCTCCTTTGATCGAAACCATACTGCTAGTTGTATTGGGTGCTCTGATAGGTACACTTTTCGGAGTGGTCACAGGATTGATCCCGGGGCTCCATGTTAACAACGTTGCCATCGTTCTTTTAGGTTTAAGTCCCCTTTTCTCGGAACTCCTGCGGTCAATAACCTCTCTTACTCCCGGCATAGCGATGCTCATCATTGCATCGGCAATAGTTGCCACATCAATGGCACATACCTTCCTCGATTTCATTCCTTCAACATTTTTGGGGGCTCCTGAAGCGGAAACAGCACTATCGGTCCTGCCAGCCCATGGCATGCTCCTTGAGGGAAATGGATACAGAGCGGTCTTCCTGTCAGCTGTTGGGTCCTTTGGTGCTATAGTTGCTGGATGCATGCTGATGGTTCCTTACAGGATGCTGGTGAATGAACCGATCAACGGATACGCTCTTCTGAAGGAGATCATGGTCTGGGTGTTGATGGGAGTGGTCGTTCTCATGCTGGTTACCGAGACAAAGAAGGTCCCGTACAGGTTCAGCAGGGGAGAGGATAACAAGTTGGTCTGGAAAGAGGGAAGGTTCTCGGGAGTTCTGGGTGTTGTAGGTGCATTCTGCCTCTTTTTAGTAGCGGTGATCCTGGGAACCATCGCACTCGATCTGCAGATATCCTCTCCGCTGGGGCTCCCATCCACAGCCCTTTTCCCTCTTTTATCTGGTCTTTTCGGAACATCAACGCTTCTTGAATCACTGAGGGGAGGTGCTTCTGTCCCGGAACAGAAGGTCGAGAGAGGAACGCTGGATGTAAAAGAAGCAGCCACATCGATCGCGACCGGAGGGGTCGCAGGTTCTGTCGTTGGTTTCCTTCCGGGAATGAGCGGAGGAGTGGCCACTGTCATTGCAATGATATTTCGGAAGGACCCAAAACCAAGTTCGGTGATTTTGACACTATCTGCGATCAATACAGCGAATTCATTTTTCGTGCTTGGAGCTCTTTTCTTGATCCTGAGACCCAGGTCGGGAGCAGCCATAGTTGTGAACGAATTGGTGGAGGTAAATGAATGGAGTGCAGCCCTGCCGCCTTCCGAGCTTGTCCTTCTGATGATAGCTGCTTTGCTGGCTTCCTGCCTGGGTTTCTTTTTGACCTTGCTCCTGGGGGGCCGGCTTGCCAATGTAATGCCAAGGATCCCCTATGACAAGCTTGCCTGGGGAATAATAATCTTCATAACTATCATGGTCATCGCTTTCACTGGGCCCCTTGGATTGCTTGTACTTATTGTCTCTACCTCAATTGGAATGATAGCTCCTCTTACAGGGATCAGAAGGTCCCATGCAATGGGTGTTCTACTGCTCCCTGTTATCTTGATGATCTGGTGATCGGTGTCCTTTGAGCTTCTTGATCCTCTTTGCAGGTACACCAGCCCAGATCTCATAGGGGGGGATCTGTGTGTTCTTGGTGACGAAGGAAAGGGCCCCTACAGTTGATCCTTCCCCAATGACAACACCGGGCATGATAAGTGATGATTGCCCAATGTCCACTTTATCCCCAATTATCACTTTCTTGAAACGAAGCACTCCTCTTTCACCAACATGGCCGAGGATCATAGCATCACCACCAATGGTGACATCGTTGCCGATCTCCACCATATCAGGGTCATACATGAATGTAGAGTTAATGATGCAGCGTTTCCCGATCTTCATCCCCATGAGCTTGTAAAAGAGTATCAGAAGCGTAGATGTCCTGGTAAGTTCCAGGAAGAATTGTCTATTGAAGATGATTATACCGTTGACAACCGACCAGTAACCAGCTTCCATGCTCAGGAAGGGATATTCTCCCTCCTTTATCCTTGCAAAGATATTGTAAGATCGTTTAAGAACGCCTCCAAAGACAAGTAAGGAGATCCCGAAGGCAACGTATGCACACCCGAACATCGCAGTCAAGAAGAACATATCCAGTAAACCCGATGGGGTCAAACCATCATAGACCGAAAATGTCCACCTTAGAAGGTAGGTAGATGGAAGAAGGGATACCGAAAGAAGTATCACAGCAATGAAAAATATTGGGATAAATGTGACCTTGCTCAGAGCCTTGAACGCCAGGGGAACCTTCCAACCTTTTCGGCTGTAGATCTCCTCCCGGGTCATAAAACTCTCGGAAGCTGATTTGGCTGCCATCTGAACACCTATTGGGTGGTTCAACTCAAGAAAAAGATATTATACTTATCCCGGGGGAGCTCAGGTGGTCATTCTCTTGTAACAATCCTTTCCAAGATGATAGGCTTCAACATACTGTCTCTTTATCACCAGGTTCTGGATCCGGGCAATATCCCTCTTGTATTCATCGGTATCGAAACCTTTGGAATGAAGACGGGTGATCTCTACCTTTATCTTGGGGATCAATGTGAAAAGTTCACTTCTGGCGCTGTCTGGGTCCACCGTCTTCTCTGTCAATTTTGGTTTCTCAACAGGGGTTATCCTATCGATGGATAGGGGTCTTGTTTCCTGTTCGTCCATTATGGTAGTGACCATCTCTTTTCTGAGCTGATCTGGTTTGGCGATCAATAGTTCATTGATATCCTGATCCATCTGAACAAGCTCTTTTTCGGCTTCCTCGTGATTGGATTCCTCGATGAACTGCTTGACCTTATCAACCCTGGTCCTGAACTCATCCACCGTGACCCCGGTGCGTTCAAGACGGGATAATTTACCTTCTTGGGCAAGCAAGTTCCCTCGAAGTTTATCCATCCTGGCCACAAGGGACCTCTTGTTTGTTACAGTGCTATCAAGTGTTTCCACCTGACGACTTATCAATTGGTATGATGCATCGATATCGCCGGCATCCATTAGAACCCGGGCTTTGGTCATTGAGGCTTTGAACGGGGAGATCTCTACACCAAAGGACCTACCCTGTTTGATGAGCTGTGTCATCCGTAACATCAGGTCCTTTATCTTGTGGGCTGCAACCTTCCTGGACAGTTTCTCCCGGAACCTGCTGAGAAGTTCCATGGCTTCTCTGAACTTCTCCTCATCTGCCATGGCATATGCGTTTGAGATCGTTCCCTCGTAATCTCCAGGATCGATGGAATATGTTGAACATTCAGTCACCATATCTCGGATCTCATTCTCCACGAGTGAGAAGGTTCTCTGGGTCATTCTCTCCTCGAGGTCGACCTGTGCTTCTATGAAAAGGTCCAATGCCTTCTCATACTCCTTCTCTTCGATCAATTGATTTGCAGTAGCTACCTTTTCAGATGGAGATCCCACATCCACAAGAAGGCCTTCAGCTTCTTTCAGGGTCTCCTCCACTATCCTCTTTCTCTCATCGATGACCTTGTAAAGTTTCCTTCCACCCACCCTATCAAGGACAGATTCCGAGGCAGAGATGGCCTCTTCGTATTTCCGCTCCATGTAGAGGGACTTGAACTTCTCCACCTCAGCATCAAGGTCTGATACATCCTGTCCATCCTCTCTGATCTCCTTGAGGCTGTTGATGATCTTGATCAGATTCTTCTGATAATCCACCTTCAACTCCTCGTTCCGCATGAAAAGGAGTCTTTCATCAATGGTGGACATGATCTTCTCGAAGCTCTCCATATCACCGGCCTGGACAGCTTTCAAGGCTTCATCCAAAGGTTTGTTCAGTGGAGAAATATCAATTCCTTTCTCACCAAGGACAACCTTGCGCTCCTTGAGCTCATTGATCCTGAAAAGAGCGACCTCAGATGATCTTTTCTTCTTCATATTGGAGAAGATGGATTCAGCTTTGTCTATCATGGCCTGGGCTTTTTCGGCCTGCCCTT
>JAUVBH010000222.1 GCA_030591285.1 Thermoplasmatota archaeon | reverse complement strand
GCGGTCGGGCTGCGATCATCGCAAACGTAAGGGGTAATGACGGTCCCGTGACAGATGCAGAGGTCGTCTGGGGATCGAATGTGGATGGAGACGATTTCTCGGAGACGGAGGGGGTTCTCCCGGGAACCTATATGACCAAATGGACCGCCCCCAGGGATTTCATTGGCAGGGTAGTTATAACGGCAGAGGTGAGAACGCCCAATTCGGCATTGGATGTGGCATCCACCGATCTGACGGTCGTTGAGGGGCCGGAGATAGACCCCGATACAGACACAAACGTATCGGCCAGATTCATGCCAGGCATTGTCGAGCTCGATCAGAGTGCTGCGATCTATGTGTCGCTGTCGGGATCCTACGACCCTTACGATGTCCTAATTGATGTCGCTGACATCAACTCCCGGGGCGAGATCCTTCCCTTCCAAAAGATATCAGATTCCTTCTGGATATCGAGTTACATACCACGCGGCAACACCGGAACCAGATACCTCTACATGAAGGTCATCTCGAACAACGTGCTGATATGGGACGGGATCCTTGAGCTGTTCGTCCTGGAGCCAGATGATACGGGATCGGATGAAGTAAAGGATCCATCGATATCCTCATTCATCGTACCCGATACGGTCTACCAGGGATCGAATGTCACACTCCTGGTGAACTGCGAGAATCTGGTTGACATCATAGGTGTGGAATTCACCGCCTCCGATAATATCTTACTTGGAGGCTTCAGCGAATTCAGAGCGATTTCCGACAGCATTCTGTACTGTATCTACAACGTACCTGTCTGGGAAGGGCCCATCACCATTTTGGTCGAGGTCCGAAAGGACGATATCGTCATCGCCAGATCCTCATCGATACTCAACGTCATCAAGGAGGGGGATCCGCCAATGGAGCCCGGCAGTACATCCGATGATTTCGAGGTGACGTACTACCTAACGCCCAGAGATCTGGAACCCGGAGAGGATCAGCATCTGTTCATCTTCTCCCAGAGGAACGGAAACCTGCTGTCTGATATCTCCTTCTCGGTTGTAAATATGCCGGAAGGATGGAGCTACAGCAGCGAGGATGATCAGGAACTGGATGGAATCCACATCATCCTCACAAACGGTAAGGATGCATCCGGACCGATGATCATCTGGCTGCAGGATGAAAGCGGAAATACCCAGTATCTATCAATCTATCTTGAGTGGCCATCCGGAGAGGAACCTGACGAGGGAGAAACGGATACCGACGATGATGAAAGGGATCCCCCAAAACAGGATATTGGTTTATTCCTCGTGATATTCGCAGTTATCCTGTTGGGTGTGGCCATAGTGTTCTTCACAATATTTCTCTCGAGGAAGAACCTAAAGAACAGGGACAGAAACATTGACATAACGGATGCGGCCATGTTGGACCTTCACCGTAGGAAGAGGTGACCCACGCACATCAGGACATAAGTTCATTGATGTCGATCCCGGGGAACTCCTCGAGAACGGGTCCTCTATCGTATCCGCTCCTGAGAAGATCTTATAGTCTCTACCGGAGGGGATGATGCTCAGCTCTCCGTCCTGAAAATCCCTTGTAGGCTCCTTCCCCATGAAGTACCTGTCCAGAAACAGGGCGAGGGCCAATACCTCCGAATGCGGCTGGTTGGTTACGCTGATGTTGAAATGGGCCAGGCCGAGTCCCCACTAATGATCTTGTTGTATCGCCTGGTTCATCACATGGTTTTGCTGAACAATGGAACCAAAATGTTGATATATGACATGATATTATATGTATATTTGTTAATGATATGAAGTGATAAAAATGGATTGGAATGAGATCGAAGCGTTGGCCCGGATGTTGAATGCACGTGTCAAGAGTGTATATCAAGAAGAGATGCAAAAAGCGATACTAACATCCTTATCAAGAAAGGGATGCTTTGATGATATCGTATTCCACGGTGGAACCGCTCTTAGGCTATTCCACGGCAATCCACGTTTCTCCGAGGATATCGATCTTGTTTTGAAAGAGGGAAATGAATACTTTGATCTATCAGAATACATGGTCAATGTGGAACGGACCTGTCTTGATACATTTCCCTTCTTACAAGATGTGAAGGTGAAAGTTCAGAAGAATGAACATGAACTACAGAGGTACATTTTAAAGGCCATTTCCGAGGACCCCAGGAAGAATATCAGGGTCCATATCGAGATTGCAGATGTTCATTCATATCAAAATAGCCCGAAGATCTTGAATTTCCCCCCCTTTCAACCGGCTGTGAGAGTTGAGGATGAAGAGGAGATCCTTGTTGATAAAGTTCGAGCCCTTGGTTACAGGCCCTTCCTGAAAGGTAGAGATCTCTGGGACATATATTTCTTGAATTCAGAGAGATCGGTGGAACTGGATATGGGTCTTGTGTTTAGGAAGATCGATGATTACAATGAAAATGTTAGCGAGGTCGAGGTTAGATATGAAAATATCAAAAAGAAGATCCGGGTAGAAGGTCTTTCGATCCTCTCTTATGAAATGGACAGGTTCCTTCCAAAACAGGTTCTTGATAGCTACAGGCCGATCTACAATAAGATCCTGGATTCCGTGATCGAGCTCATTTCAGGATTCGAAGGAAAAGGAGTGTGATCGCCATGAAGGTCAATGATTGGATGGACTTCTTCAGGGAACACTCCATCAAGAAGATCTTCTCACTGAACGATCTTAAGGTCCTGACCGGTGAGAATACGTCAACCATTTCCGTTCAACTCTCAAGATTGTCACGGTCTGGATTGGTTGAGAATCCGATCAAAGGCTGGTATACAAATCCATTCAACATTCCAGATCCCGAGGAATTATCGATGGTCCTGAGGGCTCCTTGCTATCTTTCCATGGAATATGCTCTTTCCAGGCATGGCATCCTGAGTCAGGATGTTCACACCTACACGATGGTAACGACAAAGCTTCCACATACTTACCGAAGTGACGACGATATCTTTGAATACCATCAGATCAAAAGGTCCCTGTTTTGGGGATTTAAAATTGAGGGAACGGTCCAGGTCGCAGAACCTGAGAAGGCTCTCCTCGATCTGATATATGTCAGGATCACGAGAAATCGGGATGCAAAGGAGAATGCAATACTTTCATTAATTGACGATATGTATATTGAGGAGCTTGATGGAAAGAAGGCTCTTGATCTTTCAAAAAGATTCGACAGAAAGACAAAGGAATTCACAGTCAAGATATTAGACACGTAAACAAATACAAGTGGGCCAGGCCGGATAATCTGGTATTATTGAATGTTAAGCTTGGGTAATGTTTATCTCTTAAACATTCAACTTCCGCAAAATCAGTTGATTAATGTTTAGATGGCGATTTTGCTAAGTCCTTGAGTAAATGACGGAGTCATTTGGGAGAGGTAAACAAAATCTGCGATTTTGTGATATCGAATCCGGCCCGCCCATTCTCTATAATCATTGAATAATTGAAAACGAGAATGGGCCAGGCCGGATTTTCTCATTCAATTAATTTATCAATGTGCTATTCGAAAATCTGGCACCTAATGATGCTGAGATAATATAGTGCCAGACCTTGGGAAAAACTGCATTAATAAGCTTGAATTGTGTTTTTCCCGGTCCGGCCTGTCCCATTTATTACAAATAAATAATCAGATAAACATAAATGGGCCAGGCCGGATAACATTGTAATATTGAGCCCAAGGATCATGATGAGATATTAGGGGCTCAACCTCCGCCGAATCAAATGAGATCTAAATTATCGGGTGATTCGGCTTGGTTCGAATCCGGCCCGCCCATTCTCTATAATCATTGAATAATTAAAAACGAGAATGGGCCAGGCCGGATTAACCACTCCAGAAAATATGTTTGGACCAGTTGTGTTCTGAACCAGTTTTGGTTTAGACATCAATAATCTATAATAATCAATTTATATGCTATAATGATCTAAATAATATAAAATGGACCGG